>JASLXW010000261.1 GCA_030740135.1 Nitrospinota bacterium | reverse complement strand
CCGACGCGCGCTGGACCGTCCTGTTCGGCGAGGTCGTCCACTTTCATGTGGCGGACGAGATCATCAAGGATGGGTACGTCTCTCCCGATTTCGCGCCCATCGGCCGATACTACGGGCCCCTCTACTGCCGGACCGAAGACCGCATCAACCAGGACGTCACCTGGGCGGCGTTTCTGGAAAAGGCGGAAAATCCGAAGAAGACCTGAGCGAACCTTTCTGGGCGTCTACACCTTCCCGGCCGTGCAACCGTCTCTAAGTGAAGTTGAAACTACTTCACCCACCATTTCGGAATACCCAGGTCTTCCGTCATCGCGTTGACGCAGTTGTATCCGTTGGCGGCGTGGCACCCCCCCTGCGGGTGCGTGCGAGTCCCGCGGCGTTCTGTAAAGCGGTTCCGAGACCCTTCATCGTGACCCATGAGGTGATTCCGGCGCCTGTCAATCCGGAATGAGGAGCGGGCGAGGCAGCGGGTCCAACCCGTATATTGGGCAACCACAACGCCCTGGTCGTATACAATACCTGGGGCTGTAATCAGATCTCCGACCCGGGCGGAGGGCGCAAAGCCGCCGATCCGACGCCGTCACAAAATCCCCTGAGAGGATAAATCATGAAGGTCCGCGTAGCCGCCGCCCAGCCGATGACGTTTCAGAAGGAACGGGAGCCGGAGAACCTGCCTGTCGCGCTCGAATACATCCGCCAAGCGGGGGAGGAAGGGGCCAAGTTCATCTGTTTCCCGGAGGGCTATCCCGGGCCTTATTCCGGCTCGATGGATTTCGACCCCACCGGAGAGCTGGCCGACGCCGCGAAGAAACACGGCATTTACGTTCTCGCCGGAGGCTTGGAGGAGGCCGGTCCCGACGCCTTTTACAACCTGCTCGATTTCTACACCCCCGATGGGAAGATGGCCTACCGGTACAAACGCTGTCAGAGCGCGGGCGACGGCGTGGACCTTCCTCTCTTCGGACGCCACGTCCGGGAAGGGGACGAGCTGAAGGTCCTGGAAACCCCTCACGGCAACGTGGGGCTTCAGGTCTGCTCGGAAATATTCTCGCCCGAGATGTCACGGGTTCTCGCCCTCGACGGGGCGGACATCATCTTTTATCCCGCGGGCGGGATGTTCTACGAGGTCTCCGAGTCGTGGCGGATTTTGGTCCGCGCGCGGGCCATCGAGAACTACGTCTACTCCGTCATGTGCCAGAACCTGTTCGGGATGGAGAGAGGCATCGCGGCCATCGCCGGGCCGGAAGGTCTTTTGGTCGAACGGGACACGCCGGGACTGATCGTCGCCGATCTGGACCTTGACCGGCTGAAGGTTTTGCGCGAGACCAAAGAGGACCTGGTCATGCCCAAGCCGTATCGGACGATTCCGGGCCTGATGGATTCGTGGCGAAAGCCGGAGCTTTACGGGCGGATTGCAGAGAAAAGAGATTAGAACCTATCTCAAAATCCCATTTCCCGCTCCTTGGACCTTTTGTCGTCATTCCCGCGAAGGCGGGAATCCAGTGTTTTCAAGCTTTTCCGGATGCCCGCTTACGACATACGGGCATGACGGTCAGGGCACGACCAATTTTGAGATAGGTTCTAATCTGCACGATCAGTCATCTTCCATCGCAACCCCAATGAGCTAAGATCCCGCCGCTTTCCGCACCAGCTTGAGCGCCATTTCGTTCTGCTTGGCGATGACCTGCCCGATGTCCACGCCGACGACCTCGCCCTTGTCGACCCTCAGCTCCCCGTTCACAAACGAGTAGTCCACCTTCGGCACGCCGCAGAAGATCAGCGCCGCCACGTAGTCGTGGTTCGCCCCGGCGAACTGGATCTGGCTCAGGTTCACGCCGATCACGTCCGCCGCCTTGCCGGGGGCCAGGACGCCGATGTCGTCCCTGCCCAGCACCGCCGCCCCCGCCTTGGTCCCCATCCTCAAAACATCGCGCGCCGAGATGTCGGACTCGGAGTAGCGGATCCGCTGGATCAGCAGGCTTTGCCGGGCCTCGTTGAAGAGGTGCGAGCTGTCATTGCTGGCGCTTCCGTCCACGCCCAGGCCCACGTTCACCCCGGCCCGGAGCATGTCCACCACCGGGGCGATGCCCGAGCTCAGCCGCATGTTGCTCACCGGGCAATGCGCAACGCCCCCGCCCAGTCCGCCCATCCTTTTGACCTCGGCGTCGTTCAGCCAGACGCTGTGGGCGTGAAAGCAGCGCTCGTCCATCCACCCCGCGTCTTCCATGAAATCGAACGGACGCTTGCCTAAATGGTGCGTGCAATACGCTTCCTCGTCCTTCGTCTCGGCCAAGTGGGTGTGACACTGTACGCCCGGATAGCTGTCGGCCATTTTTCTGGATTCGCGATAGAGGTCCGCGCTCGCGTTGAAGGGCGCGCAGGGGCCGACGCAGATCCGCGTCATCCCGCAGGGCTCGGCTTCGTGCCATTCCTCGATCAACGACCGCGTCGCCTTGTGGACGGCGTCGTCTTCCTGGACGATTTCGGGGTCGAGGTCGAACCCCGGCGAGAGCGCCCCCCGGGCCAAATGGAACCGGAGTCCGACCTCCCGCACCGCCCGGATCTCATAAGCGGCAATCTCGGGGGAACGCCTCGGATGGAGGTAGCAGTGATTAACCGCCGTCGTGCAGCCGGACAAGAGAAGCTCGACCGCGATGGTCCTGCCGGCCGAGGCCGCCATTTCGTGGTCCAGGTTGCGCCAGACCTTGAAGTTCTCGACGATCCAATCGAAAAGCTTCGCGTCCTGCGTCTTGGGCAGGTTGCGCGTGAGCGACTGGAAGAAGTGGTGGTGGGTGTTGATCAACCCCGGCATGAAGAGATGTCCGCGTCCGTCAATCGTCCGGTCGGGCTGGATATCCGAGGCGACGGCCGCCCCGATCGACCGGATTCTCGGCCCTTCGATGAGCAGACTCGCGCCCTGGAGGGGCTCCTCATCAACGTCGGTGACCAGAAGATCGATATCTCGGATCAGCGTTGTGCTCATAAGGGCCTCAATCCTTTATATAAGGCTGGGTGATGGCCGCCGGCATGCGGGTGTTGCCGACGACACCGGCGTACACAAGCAGGGTCAACAGGTACGGCAGCATGCGGAGAATGTGAAATGAAACCGGGAAGCCCAGCGCCTCCATCCGCAGGCTCAGGGCTTCGGTGGCCCCAAACAGAAGGGCCACGGCCGCCGCGCGGTACGGAAACCACTTGGCCACGATCACGATGGCCAGGGCAATGAATCCCCGCCCACCCGTCATGCCTTCAACGAAGGAGTCCAACTGGCTGATGGAGAGATAGGCGCCGCCGACGCCGGCGAGCATGCCGGAGATGACGATCGTCAGATAGCGAACCCCGGAAACCGAGATGCCCATGCTGTCCGCGGCGCGCGGGTGCTCACCCACCGCATCGATGTGAAGGCCCCACCGGGTTCGGAACAGGACCCAGGCCGCGACGGGCAGAATCATAAACGCAACGTACGCCAGGGGGGAGTGATGGAAGAAGATCTCGCCGAGGACCGGGATGTCCGTGAGGCCGGGAATTTCCACCAGCTTGAATCCGGAGACGTTGGGATTCTTTCCCACGCCCCAAAGCGTGCGGCTCAGGAAGGTCGTCAATCCCAGGGCCCCGATGTTCAGGGCGATTCCGGTCACAATCTGGTCGCCCGCCAGCGAGACGGAAACGTAGGCGAGAAGGAGGGCGAAAAGGGCGCCCGCCATGATCGCGGCCACAACGCCCCACCAGGGGTTTCCGAACAGGAACACTCCCACAACCGCCGTGAACGCGCCGAACAACATCATGCCCTCCAGGCCGATGTTGACGACGCCGGAGCGCTCGGCGAACAACTCTCCCACGCTCAAGAACACCAGGGGGATAGACAGCCGGACCGTGGCGGAGAGCAAATCGGCCGAGAAGAAAAGCTGTTCAATCGACTCGAGCATACCGAAGCTCCTGTCCCTTCAGCAGTTTTCTCATGAGACCCTGCGAGGAGGCCGCGATGAGCAGCCCAATGGCCAATCCCTGGACGATCTGTATGACGGCCGATGGAACCCCCATGGTTTGTTGCAGGTTGTCGGAGCCCGAATCCAGCATTCCGAAAAGAAACGCGGCCAGAATGACGCCGAAAGGCTGGGTCCGCCCCACCAGAGCGACGGCGATCCCCGTGAACCCGTAACCGGGCGAGAAGAAATCGCTCAGACGAAACTGAACGCCGTTGACCTCGGCCGTGCCCGCGAGGCCGGCCAGACCTCCCGCCAAGAACATCGCCAGCACTGTGCTCCGGACAACGCGGATGCCGACAAACCGGGAGGTGGAGATCCCGGCGCCCGTCGCCCGGATCTCGAACCCGACCTTTGTGTGCCACAAGAAAACGTAGACGACGAGGGCCGCGGCCAATGCCAGAAAGATGCCGACATGAATGCCCGTCAGATCGTGGATGATCGGGAATTGGGTCGATTCGGGCACCTCGGCGGACCACGGATAATAGCTCGACTCGTCCAGCATCGGACCGTGAACCAGATAGCTCACGATCCAGAAGGCGATGTAGTTGAGCATGATCGTTGTGATGATCTCACTGAGGCCGAACTTGGCGCGCATCCATCCCGCGAGCGATCCCCAGGCGCCCCCGGCGATGAAGCTTCCCAGCAAAACGATGGGAAAATGAATGGCCCACGGCATTGCCGGAAGGAAAACCGCCAGGGCCGTGGAGGCCAGGGCCCCGATATAGAGCTGGCCTTCGCCCCCGATATTGAAGAGCCCGCACCGGAAAGCGAGCGATACGCTGAGGCCCACAAACAGCAGGGGAACGGTCCGGGTGACGGCCAGGCCGAATCCGGCGGGCGTTCCGAAAGCGCCGTTCCAAAGGGCCGCGTACGCGCCCAGCGGATTGATCCCGATGGCGCCGATGATGATCCCGCCGGCCAGCAGCGCGAGGACGACGGCGAGCAGGGGGGAGAGCACCTGAAACACCGCGAGGAATTGGATTCGGCTCGCCCGGGAGGTTTTATCCATCATGCCGGCTCTCCGGAAACCCCCGCCATCCAGAGCCCGAGCATCAGCTCGTCCGCCTCCGCGCCGGCGACCTCTCCCTGGATACGCCCCTCGCAGAGGACCGCGATCCGATCGCTCAGGCTCATGATCTCGGAAAGCTCGCTGGAGATGAGAAGGATGGCCCCTCCCTTTTCCCGCCGCTCCAGGAAGGTCTCGTAAACGAAAGCCGCGGCCCCCACGTCCAGGCCCCGGGTCGGGTTCATCGCGATCAGCAAGTCCGGCGCCTCCATCATCACCCGGGCGACGATGACCTTCTGCTGGTTGCCGCCGGAGAGGGCGCCCACCCGGATGCCCGTCGACTGCGGCCGGATGTCGTGGGACCGGACGAGCCGCCGGCTGTTCTCTTCAATCACCTTGCCCCTCAGAAACCCTCTTCGCGTGAAGGGAACATTCTGAAAACGCTCCAGGTGGAGATTCTCCCTGACCGTCAAGGCCGGTATCAGCCCCATGCCGTGGCGGTCTTCCGGGATGCGCCCCACCCCTTTGTCCGTGAGGTCGCGGGGAGACCAGCCGCTGATGTCCCGCCCGTGGATTCGAACGGATCCGGAGGCAGGTTTCCTCAAGCCGAAGATGACCTCCGTCAATTCGCGCTGGCCGTTTCCGTCCACCCCCGCGATTCCGAGGATCTCGCCCCGCCGGACCGAGAGACTCGCGCCCTTGAGCGCGATCAGGCCGTCGTCGTCCTCCACCCGAAGGCCTTCCAGCTCCAGCACCGGCTCGCCGGGTTCCCTCTCGGATTTCGAAAACTCGAAGACGACAGGGCGGCCGACCATCATTTGAGCCAGCTCGGCGGGAGAGGTGTCGGCCGTGCGCAGGGTGTCGATGACCTTGCCTTGACGCATCACCGTCACCCGGTCGGTCACCTGCATCACCTCTTCGAGCTTGTGCGAGATGAAGACCATGGAGACGCCTTCGTCCACAAGCGTTCGAAGGATCCGGGAGAGCTCC
>JASLXW010000260.1 GCA_030740135.1 Nitrospinota bacterium | reverse complement strand
GCTGAAATACGCCATTCTTGAGCTTCTCAGACGAAAGCCGCTGACCGGTTATGACATCAAGAAGCGGTTCGAGGAATCCCTGACCTTCTGCTGGCACGCCGAGCACAGCCAAATCTATCCCGAGTTGAAGAAGATGGAAGACCGGGGGCTCGTCAAATCCCGCCAGGAGATCCAGACCTCCCGGCCCAACCGGCGGGTCTTCGAGATCACGGACGCGGGCATCGCGGCGCTCAAGACGTGGCTGCGGACGCCTCCCGGTCCGCTCAAAGTGAAGGACGACCTGGTGCTGCGCCTTTTCGCCGTGGACATGATGGACACCGAAGACGCTGTCAACGTCCTTCAGGAAGCGAAGACCCTGCACCGGGAGCGCCTGAACGCGTACCGCACCATTCTGGACAGACTGGAGAAGGAATACGGCCACCTCCCCGACTCGGAGCACGCCTCCCTCTTCGGTCCGTATCTTTGTCTCCGGCAAGGGATCGATTGCGAGCGGTCCTACGTGGATTGGTGCGATTGGGCCGGGAAGGAGTTCAAGAAGTGGCGGAAGTCGGGAGAACGTGCCGGGGAGGGCGAGCGGGTCGACCTCTACGCCTCCGGCGCGTGACCGACGCTTCCCGCCGGGACGGGCGGCAGCGCCCCGGCCCCGGCTGAACAAGGCGAAACCGGAGGGGTCCCCGCGGCATGACGTCCGCCTGGCTCCCCGGGGGAGATTTCAGATGGATTACCAGGGCAAGATCCTGTTCGTCGATCTGACGACGCAACGGATGCGTGAAGAAGAGGCGTCCGAGGTCCTGGTCCGGTCGCTGCTGGGCGGACGCGGGATCAACATGTATTACCTCTACAAAATGCTCCCGCCCGGCACGGACCCGCTTTCGCCGGAGAACCCGCTGATCATGGGCCTCGGCCTGTTGACCGGGACCAAGGCCCCCAGCACCGCGCGGTTCAACATCACGGCCAAGTCGCCCGAATCCCTGATCCTCGGGGATTCCAACATCGGCGGCCACTGGCCCGCCTCCATCCGGAACGCGGGCTACCAGCACCTCATCTTCACCGGCCGGGCGGACAAGCCCGTCTATCTGCATCTCGACAAGGGCCGCGCCGAGCTCAAGGACGCCGCCCACATGTGGGGGACGAACGTCCACGATTTCCTGGCGCTCCTGGAGCGGGATTTCGGCAAGGGCGCCAAGGCCGGGTTCATCACCCGCGCGGGCGAGCGGCTCGTCCGCATGGCGGGCGTCATGGGGGGGAAGAAGGCCATCGCTGCCCGGGGCGGCCTGGGGGCGGTCATGGGGTCCAAGAACCTCAAAGCCGTCGTCTGTTCGGGGCGGGGCAAGGTTGAATACTTCGATGAGCCGGCCGCCGGCGCGCACCGCAAGGAGCAGAACGCCTACCTCGTCCAGTCCAAGGTGATCGGCGCCCTGGGCCGGTACGGCACGCCGATTCTCTACCGGCCCAGCAACATCCTGGGCGCCATGCGCACGAAAAACAGCCAGCTCAACGCATGGGACGACAGCCTGGTCGCCGAAGAGATCGACAAGCACGTGACGAAGATGGCCTCCTGCTTCAACTGCGTTGTCCACTGCCGCGCCCGGAACAGCGTGGACGACGGCCTCGGCCACAACGGCGGAGAGGGGCCCGAGTACTCCGGCATCGGGACGATGGGCTCGAACCTGGGCATCAGCGGCGCGGAGAACGTCATCCGCCTCTCGAACATGTGCAACGAGCTGGGCCTCGACACCTCATCCGCGGGGTCGATCATCGGCTGGGCCATCGAGCTTTACGAGAAGGGGATCGTCACCGATGAGATGACCGGCGGACGCGCGCTGCGGTTCGAGGACTACGACCTCGTCGTGGGCCTCCTTCAGGACATCTCCGAACGCCGCGGCTTCGGCGACCTGCTGGCCGACAGCACGCAGGCTTGGAGGCATTTCGGCGAGGCGTCGAAGGATTACCTGATCGCCTCCAAGGGCCTGACCCAGACCGACCCCCACGACCCTCGCATCCTCAAGGGCTTCGGCCTGGGCTTGGCCGTGTCCTCGCGCGGGATGGACCACCTCCGCAACCGCCCCACGCTGGAGATCTTCCGCTTCCCCAAGGAAGTGACGACGAAGCTTTACGGCCAAGAGGTCGACCCGGACTTCACGGCGTACGACACCCGGGAGATCCCCGTCGCCTGGAGCGACGAGATCTATGCCGTCAACGACGCGGTGGGCTCGTGCCGGTTCGTGTCCCACGGCTTCAACAGCCCCCGGATGTTCGACTATCCCCACTATGTAGAGATGATCCGGGACGTGACCGGTCTTGACTTCGACGAGGACGAGCTCCGGGAGATCGGCCGGCGGATCATCGACATCGAGCGGTTCATCAACATGCGCGAGGGCGTCACCCGCGACGACGACACCCTCCCCAAGAAATACTTCGACGAGGGCCTGCCGCTCAAGGAGTACGCGGGGCGCCGCATCGACCGGGAGGAGTTCGAGAAGATGAAGACCCGGTACTACCGGCTGAGGGGCTGGAGTGACGAGGGCGTCCCGCCCCAGTCCCGAATCGAAGAGCTCGAAGGCCTCCTCGCGGCTGTGTAACGCGCTTTTCTCACGCCCTTTTTGTTTTTCAGTCGGACGCCAATCGGGCTCCGCCGCCCCGCCGCAACCCATCCCTTCAACGAAGACGCTCCCCGTCCTCGAGGACGTCCCGGAATCTTTCGGCCACCTTGCGGCGAAGCTCGGCCGAGGCCTTGTTGACGATGGGGAACTCATCCTTCCAGCTGAAGGGCCGGCAGGCGTTGATGATGAAGCGGTTGTTGGTCAATTCCCGGGCGTCCGCCGTCCGCCGGACCTCCGGGGAGTGGATGGGGTCCACGCCGGAGCTGTAACCGTCCCGGATCAGCTCATAATCGTCCGGGGCCCTCGCCCGCGTCACCACCGCCCAGACGACTTCGTCGAGGTCCGTGATGTTCACGTCCTCGTCCACGACGATGATCCACCGGGCGCAGTACGCCGCGCCCTTGGAGCCCGCGGTGATCAATCCCGCCGCCTTGGCGTGGCCGGCATAGTGCTGCTTGATCGCCACGACCGTAATAAAACTCGATGTCCCGTACTGCCAGACGCCCTTGACGTCCTGGATGCCGGAGGACTCCAGGGCGTCCCAGGCCGAGGCCGCCCAGAACGGGACCGCGCTCAGCTCCGCCAGGGGCGGGCGAAACGGGGGCGCCCCGTAGATGATGGGATCGTCCCGGTGCATGAGGGTGTTGACCCTGACCACCGGCCGGGGAAGGCGGTCCCCCGCGTAGTACCCCGTCCACTCGCCGAAGGGGCCTTCCTCTCGCTGGTCCGCCTCGGGCGGCGAGATCTCCCCCTCGATGGCGATCTCAGCCGTTGCCGGGATCGGCCCGCCCTTCAGCCAGCCGGCGAACTCCAGCTCGCTGTGGGAAGGGGGAAGAAAAGTGCCGGCGGCCATGAAGATCGCCGGCTCGTGGCCGAAGGTCACGGCCACCGGCGCGCTTTTTCCTTGTGCGTGATACTTGCGGACCAGGAGGTCCCCGTCTTTTCCGGGGATGATCAGGATCCCCAGGGTGTTCTCGTCCTGCACCATCATCCGGTAAGTCCCGACGTTCACGTTGCCGGTGTCGGGGTCGCGCAGGATGACGGCGCATCCCGTTCCCAGAAACCGCCCGCCGTCGTTTTCGTGCCACCGGGGAGACGGAAACCGCCACAGGTCCACATCGGCGCCGCGCCGGACGTTCTCCAGGACGGGGCCTTCCCGCACGATCTCGGGGGGGACTGGCTGAAAAGTCCCCATTTTGGTCCGCCAGTGTCGCAGGACATCCAGGCCGGGGGTGTCTTCGGGAAGGCCGAGGGCGATGGCGGTGCGCGGGATTGTGGAAATCGAGTTACTGAGGACGCGGTGTCCCCGGGGATGACCGGGAATGTTGTCGAACAAAAGAGCGGGGTGGCCGGGCCGCTCGATGATCAGCTCGGTGAGGGTCCCGATCTCCAGGTCCCAGTGAGCCCCGTCGATCCGCTTCAAATCGCCGCGTTCATCCAGACGGCCGAGAAACGCCCTGAGGTCCGTGAAAGACATGCTTGGTTCCCCCCCCCCCCCCCCCGGGGGTTGCGTCCGGCGTCGGCCAATCCGTGCGGTGAAAAAATCCAGCGCGCCGCCCGATTCCGGGCTGTGAATTCAGAATGTCTCGCAACGATCCGCCCCGAAAGGCTTCACCCGACGGGCAGGATGAGGCGGGAGGGCGTCTCGCCCCCCGCGGCTACGAACAGGGTGATGACGCGCTGGTCGATCAGCGCCGCGTCGCCCGGTTGCGCGCCCGTGCCCGGGTTGACCGCATAGGCCGGAAAACACGCCCCGGCCAGGCTCAGGCGGAGTCTGCGCCCGCGCGGCGATTCGGCAGCAGATCGCGCGGAGGGAGAGCCTCAACGGCCCGGTCCGGCGTCTTCCCGTCAAGGGGCAGGGAGCGGGAGGCGGCGAACAGGGCCTGGTGCACCTCCGCGTCCCCCTTGCGGCGGGCCGGTAGAGGTCGGCGTCCAGGCGCACCCCGTCCCGGGTCCGCATGGAGACGGTCTCGCGGGGACGAAGGTTGTAGGGTTCGGGGGCGCTCATTCAGGTGGCCTCCGACGCGCATGCTTCTTGTTGGGTTCTCCACGGCGGAAACCGCTCCATCCCGCCGGGCGGGGCGTCGCGTGGATCATGTCATTTCTCCATTCGCCCGATGGGAAGGGGGCGGGCGCGCTCGACGGAAAACCCTGTAAAAAGAGGGGGCGGTTTGGTATAATTCAGGTCTCATCAGGAATGTGAACGTTGTTGTCGAACCAGGTCGGGGACCCTCGGCGCGTCCTGCGGCGGGAGGGTTTCAGGTCAACGCGGCGAAATCCGGCGGAGCGTTGGATTCGCCCGAAGCGCGGATTCCGCAAAACCGCTTCCCAATCTCCGGGAGTCCGGTCCGAGCGGAACGCCGTCAAATGGATCAAACCGGGAATCATCCGGTGCGAGGCGGGACTGATGCTGGACGTCCTGGATGATGAGGCCCGGAAGACCGGCTGGGAGATCCGCCTCTACCCGTCGACCAAGCGCACGGCGACCGTCGGCGGCCACGTGGCCGGGGGCAGCGGGGGCGTGGGGTCCATCCGGCACGGCCTGCTCCGCGACCCGGGCAACGTCAACGCCGTTCGCGTCGTGACCCTGGAGGACGATCCCCGGGTTCTGGAGCTGCGGGGGCGCGACATCAACAAGGTGAATCACGCCTACGGAACCAACGGGATTGTCACCGAGCTGGAGATGCCCCTTACGCCCGCGTTCCCCTGGGCTGACCTCATCGCGGTCTTCGACGACTTCATGACCGCGGCCCGCTTCGGCGAGGCCCTGGGCGAGGCCGACGGCGTCGTCGTCAACGAGTGCAGCGTTATCGCCCGGCCGATCCCCGAGCACTTCAAGCCGCTGCGCGAATTCATCCCCGACGGGAGCGCGACCGCCTTTTGTCTGGTCGCCGAGTCGTCGGTGGAATGGTTCGAATGCCTCGTGGCCGATTTCGGGGGGTCGGTGTGCTGCCGCAAGAGCGCGGCGGAGTCCGCCCGGACCACGCCGCTCTACGAATGCACCTGGAACCACACCACGTTATACGCCATCAAGGCGGACCCCTCGATCACCTATCTCCAGACCCTGTTCGAGCCCGGCCGCAGTCTGGAAATGGCCGAGCATTTCTACGGGCGCTTCGGCGACGAGACCCCGATGTGTCTGGAATTCGTCCGGCTGAACGGGAAGGTGGGGGCCTTCGCCGTGCAGTTGGTTCGCTATACGACCGATGAGCGGATGGACGAGAGCATCGAATACCTCGAAGACCACGGCGCGCTGGTGTTCAACCCGCATGCGCCCATTTTGGAAGACGGCGGGATGAAGGTCGTGGACGTCGAGCAGCTCGAATTCAAGAAGGTCGCTGACCCCCATGGCCTCTCCAACCCCGGGAAAATGCGCGCCTGGTGGGAGGAA
>JASLXW010000025.1 GCA_030740135.1 Nitrospinota bacterium | reverse complement strand
GACACCGCGACCACGCCGGCGATCTCGTAGCTCCCGGCGCCGAGCTTCTTGGCGGTATCCGACCCGCCGTATCCCCGTACGATATCGACGTCGAGACCCTCGGCCTTGTAGTACCCCTTTTCCCGCGCACGAGCCGGCCTTGCCCCGCCCCTCTTGCCCGGATGCCCTGTGCTTGAATTAGGCTGGACGTCAGAGGAAGATCAAGATTATCCGATTTCCCTGTAAATTCCCCGCTCTTGGTTTTGTGATCCATAGCTCTAATCCGCCAATCACCTTGATTTCTAAGGGGTTCCGGATTTAGGCGGGACAAGTTGTTATCCGCCATGTCCTCAATTCCCTGTATTTTCCCGGTTTCAGTGGGAATCTCACGATCTTTCTCGCTCGGAATCGTGGTTTCCGGTATCTCACGGGATAACCTTCTCTTTTCCGGCAAACGCTCCTTGCGATCCGCTGGCCGATGGGCAAAATTAGTGATAGATTTGTGAATCCGGTGAGTGTCCTGGTAACATCTGGTTCTCCTGAAACGCGCCATGGGAAAATGAAAGCCTGGATCGGTCGTGGCTTTGTTGTTCCGAGTAGTCGCCTACGAACCGCCGGTTCGCTGTTTGCGAATTCTCAGTAGCAGAGAGTAGGTTGCCGGTGACTCATACCACCGCCAAGATCGGCCATGGCAACTCGCGGAGCCTCGGGGTTCCACGAACATTCGTCTCAGGCGAGTGATCACCGGAGAGGTGACCGAGCGGTTGAAGGTGCACGACTGGAAATCGTGTAGGCGGGTAAAACTGCCTCGAGGGTTCGAATCCCTCCCTCTCCGCCAAAAAACCTATTGGGTCGTGCTAGGCGGGGCGTTAGCGGTGCCCTGTCGCCCGAAATCCGCTATATGCGGGGCCGAATCCCCCACCGCGGCCAAATCGTTCGGGTGGATGATCCCGGGTGGAAGGCGTCGAAGGCCGGGTCTTGTGCGACGGGCGCCTGTGAACCCCGTCAGGTCCGGAAGGAAGCAGCGGTAAGCAATGCGTTCCGTGCGCCGCGAGGTTGCCTGGCCTGAGCCGACCTCCCTGGACGCCTCCGGATGGGGCGGTCAATGTGGGGTGCACGACCCTTGATCATGCGACGGGCCGGTCCGGCCTCCCGGCCGGACTTGACGCGGACGGGTCCGGGAGTCGGCCGAGACTCCCGCCCCCCGGCCCTTGAACCCGCTCCCCGGAAAAGGCGTCCCGCTCCGTGGTCTACCAGGTGACCGCCAGAAAGTATCGGCCCCAGACCTTCGAGGGGCTCACCGGCCAGGACCACGTCCGGCGGACGTTGCAGAACGCCCTTCGCAAAGGACGCATCGCGCACGCGTACATCTTCTCGGGCCCCCGCGGCGTGGGGAAAACGACCGTCGCCCGGCTGCTCGCCAAGGCGGTCAACTGCGAAGTCCGCGCCGCCGCCGAGGCGGAGGGCAAGCCTCTCCCGGTCGAGCCCTGCGACCGGTGCTCTTCCTGTCTGGAGATCATCGAGGACCGCCATCCCGACGTTCTGGAGATCGACGGGGCCTCCAACACCGGCGTGGACCACATCCGGGACCTGCGGGAGCAGGTGCGGTACGCGCCCGCCCGGGGCCGGCGAAAGGTCTATGTGATTGATGAAGTCCATATGCTTTCCAAGGGCGCCTTCAACGCCCTGTTGAAGACCCTGGAGGAGCCCCCCGAGGGCGTCATCTTCATCTTCGCCACGACGGAGCCCGAAAGGATTCCGGCCACCATCAGCTCCCGCTGCCAGTGTTTCGACTTCCACCGCCTGCCTCCCGGCGTCATCATCGAGCAGCTCGCGCGGATTGCGGAAGGCGAACGGATCGACATCGAACGGGACGCCCTCCACCTGATCGCGCGCACCGCGGACGGCAGCATGCGGGACGCCCAAAACCTGTTCGATCAGGTCATCGCGTACATGGGGGGAGAAGAGCGGGGCGAGACGCTGAAGGAGGAGGAGGTCTCCGACGCCCTCGGTCTCGTTTCCGGATCGGTCATTCGGAAGGTCGCCGACATGATCGCGCGCGAGGAGACGCAGGGGCTGCTCGAGGCGGTGCGGGACATTTTCCGTGAAGGTCAGGACCTGAAGCAGTTTTGCATCTCCCTCATGGGTTTTTTCCGGGATCTTCTCGTGGCGGAGATGGTCTCGGCGGGCGGGGGGGGGGACCATCCGGACCCGTCCGGGTTGCTGGAGCTGACGCCCGAGGAAGCGCGGGAGTTGACGGCCTTGGCGAAGACCTTCGGCCGGGAAAGGCTGCACCGGTGCTTCCGGATAGCGATGGACCTCGAGCGCGACGTCCGCCTGGCCGCGAGTCCCCAGCCGGTTCTGGAGATGTCACTGCTGCGCATGGCCGGCCTCAGGCCCTCGGTCTCGCTCGAAGCGGTCATGAAAAAACTCGGCGAGGTCGAGACCGCCCTCGGGGGTTCGGGCGAGCAACGGCGCGCAACCGTCGAGGCGGAGAAAAAATCCGGGACCCCTTCCGGCGGGGAAGAAGAGCCTGCCGCCTTGGAAGACGCCGCCCTCCCTCCGCCCGGCGGTTCGTCCGGCAGCGGGACGCCCAACGCCGCCCCGATTCCGGAGCCCGACGGGGGGGGACAGGGGGGGCTTTGGCAAAGGCTCCTGCATGAGGTGGAGCAATCCAAGAAGGCGGTCCTGCATTACCTGGAAGGCGGAAATCTGCTTTCGACGGACCGGGGCGAGGTGAAAATCGGGGTCATTCGACACAACCTCCAGCGCGCGCAAACCAACCAGACCGTCATCATGGAGGCCGTCCGGCGGATTTGGGGCGAGGGGAACAAGGTCGTGCTGGTCCCGGTCGCGGAGGCCGAGGACGCCGGCCCGGCCGGCGGATCCCCGGACAACGGTGTTCGCGCGGCCGGTTCCGCAGAGTCGGGAACCGATCCGCTGAAGCTCATGGGAGACATCTTTCGGGACGCGGATGAAATCTTCGGCGACACCGGGGACGGGTCCGAAGGCGGCGGCGAGCCCCCCGACACGTCCCGCGCCGATTAGCGCCCCCCCCCTCCCCCTCCGCTTTCCGGCGGGAGAGGCTTTGGAAACACAAGGAGATGACCGGATCATGGCCCGTCAATTCGGAAACATGATGAAACAGGCCCAGAAGCTCCAGGCCGACATGGAGCGGCTTCAGGAGGAGTTGGGCAGCCAGTCCGTAGAGGGCACGGCCGGAGGCGGGATGGTCAAGGCCGTCGTCACCGGAAAACAGGAGGTCGTCTCCGTCGAGATCGAAAAGGAGGTCGTGGACCCGGAGGACGTGGAGATGCTCCAGGACCTCGTTACGGCCGCCGTGAACGAGGCCCTGCGGAAGTCCAGGGACCTTGCGACCGAGCAAATGACGAAGCTGACGGGCGGGATCAATATTCCGGGGTTGACCTGAAACCTGGGCGATCCGGGCTTCCGGACGGGTGTCGTGTCCCGCCCTTCCACAAGATTCAGCGGTTGCGGACCCTGATGGTTGCGCCGCGGTTTGAGCCGGCGGGCTCTTCGCATGGACCCCTTCTTCGATTGGAGCGGCGCTCGCCGGCCGAAAGGTTCTCTCGTTGGATCCATTCCCCGCCATCCGGTCTCTGGTGAACGAGCTTCGCAAGCTTCCCGGCATAGGACCGAAGAGCGCGCAGCGGATGGCCTTCCACCTCCTCAAGCGCGACGGCGCGGAGGTCGAGGCCCTGGCGTCCGCCCTCCGGGAGATGAAAGAGAAGGTCCAGTTCTGCACCCGGTGCCACGGCATCGCTGAAGGGGAGCTTTGCGCGTATTGCGCGGACCCCGGAAGGGATGCGTCCCTGATCTGCGTCGTCGAGGAGCCGGCGGACGTCTTCGCCGTCGAGAAGACCGGCGAGTTCCGCGGCCGGTATCACGTCCTGATGGGCGCGCTTTCTCCCCTGGACGGCATCGGCCCGGAGGAGCTGACCATCGCCTCCCTGGAGCGGCGGGTCGAGGCGGAGGAAATCCGGGAGGCCATCATCGCGACCAACCCCAACATGGAAGGCGACGCGACGGCCATGTACCTGTCGAAGCGTCTTGCGCCCAAGGGCGTCCGGGTTTCCCGGATCGCGCGCGGAATTCCCGTGGGCGCTTCTCTGGAATTCGCCGACGAGGTGACGCTCTCGCGCTCGCTGGAGGGGCGGCGGGAGATATAGCGGCGGCGCCGGTGGAACGGCCGCTGGTGACGCCCGTTGTTTAATATTCAGAAAGTTCTTGCGGGGCGGGGAGACGGACCCAACCGGGCCGGGTGTTCAAAATACCCCCAGATTCCGGGATTGAAAAGGACTTGATATGAAACCCGACCTCGTCGTCAAGAACGCGAAGATCGTCAACTCCCTGGGGACGTACGAGGGCCACGTCCTGATCCGGGACGGGAAGGTCCTGGCCGTCACGTCCGACCTCGACGGCGAGCCGGATTCGGTCATCGACGCCGAGGGGCGCTGCGTCCTGCCCGGCATGGTGGATGACCACGTCCACATGATGGATCCGGGCCACACCGAGCGGGAGGACTTCACGACCGGGACCAAGGCGTCCGCGCGCGGCGGCGCGACGACCGTCATCGAGCACCACCGGACCCTCCCGCCGGTCTTCACGTCCGACTTGCTGCGCGAGAAGAGCGCATACCTCAAGGACAAGTCCGTCGTTGATTTCGCCCAGCTCGGCGGCCTGGCCCCGGACAACGGGGACCAGCTTCGGCCCATGTGGGAGGCCGGGGCGCTCGGCTTCAAGGGGTTTCTGGTCGAGCTCCACGGCGCGCCCATGCTGAGCGAGGGCGTGCTCCTGAACATCATGCGGGAGGTCGGCTCGTTCGGCGGGACGTGCCTCTACCATTGCGAGAGCGACTCCATCTGCCGCCTGGAGGAGGAGAAGATCGGCCGGGACGGGCGGACCGACTACCGCTCGATGCTGGATGGGCGGTCGATGGAGGCCGAGTACATGGCCTCGATGGACCTCATCAACCTGGCCGAGCTGACCGGCTGCCAATCCACCATCGCCCATGTGAGCCAGCCCCGCATCCTCGAGGCGATTCAGGCGGCCCGACGGCGCGACGTCCCCATTTACGCCGAATCCTGCCCGCATTATTTTTACCTGACCGAGGAGGAGGGCGAGAAGCGCGGGCCGTGGGCCAAATTCACGCCGCCGCCGCGCCCCGAAGCCGTCCGGGACGGCATGCGCGAGGCCCTGGGCAAGGGCTGGGTGGACATCATCGCCACCGACCACTGCCCGCACGTGAAGTCCGATAAGGAGAACGGCCTGGACAACATCCACAAGGCGCCTTTCGGCATTCCGGGGATCGATACGACCTCCCGCCTGATGCTGAACGCGGTGAACGAAGGGTGGCTTGCGCTGGAGCACCTGGTGCGGCTGATGTGCGAGCAGCCGGCGAAGCTCTACAACATCTTCCCGAAAAAGGGGACCCTCCAGCCGGGCTCGGACGCGGATCTGCTGATCGTCGATATGGACCGAAAAGAGAAGCTCACGAACGATGGGGTCGTGAGCAAGTGCGGCTGGACGACGTTCGACGGGATGGAGACGACCGGCGCGCCCACCCTGACGATGGTCCGCGGAAATGTGGTGATGAAAGACGGCCAGGTCATGGGCGAGGCCGGGATCGGTGTGGAAGTGACGCGCGTCTGAAAACCCTGGGGGGCTTCTTGTAAGACGCCCCCCAGACCCCTCCCAGGGGGGACAGTTTTCAAAATGTCCCCCCTGGAGTCTTTGCCTTTACTGCCTCCTCCCGTTCCAGCCGAGCTTCCAGTTTTTCAGGTCGTTGGTCGTGTTCCAGCGGCCTTGAAAGCTGCGGCCGTCTTCCGAGAGCTCGAACAGGAACTCGCCCACCTCATCCGGGGATGACTAGGTCCCCTTCAACACGTTTCCCTCCAGCGAGCCGTCGATGCCATAGCTCGGGTCCAGGCGGTGCAGGCCCCGGACGCGCCGCCCGGTCTGGACAAGGCGCATCGTGTAGACCTGTTTTTCCCCCTGCCGCCAGTTGATCCATTTCCCGCTCACGTCGAGGGTGACGGCCTTCGCTTTGGGAGGGGCGGGGGTTCGGGTCTCCGGCCGGCCGGAAGATTTCCGCCGCAGCGGCGCGGGCGTTTTCGGGAGCAGGATGTTCAGGACGCGCCACCACTCCCGGTCGAGGAGAATCGTCTGCCGCGTTCCGTCGCGGTACTCGATGACGAGCTTTCGGGCCTCATCGGGCGCGCGTGATCCGTCCTGGGCGACGGCGTTGAGCGTGAGCGCCATCAGGCAGAGCATCCCGGCGGACGCCGGAGCGAGCTGCTTCAAGGCGGCGTTCACGGAAAATCCTTCACTGGACGGTGTATCCCCACCACTGGAGGGCGAAGGCCCCGGCGCTGATGAAGGCGGCGTAGATCCCGGGCCCCCGTCTTCCCATGCCGGCCGCGATGACGCCGGCCGCGACGCCGGCTGAGCCGAACCAGGGGAAATAGTGGTCCGAGGCGAAGCACAACAGTCCCAGGCCGAGCGCGGTCTTGACGACGATCGCGGACTCGCGGGACTTCTCGTCTTTCGCTCTGGTGATGGGCTCGACGAAGATCCAAAGCGAGAGCGCGATGGCGATGGCCCCTTTGATCATCCCTGTGCCGGGCAGAAAGATCGGCCACCCCGTCAGACTGGTGGCGAGGATGGCTATCGCCACGGCCACCGCCGCAACGCCCAGCCAGACGACCTGTCTCTTCAGGCGCTCGGGATCGCCGGACAGCGAGCGGAAGAGGCCCGATTCGATCACGTCATCCCGCGGCTTTTCGGGCGGGCTCAGTCGGCCGGGTTCAGCGTATTCTGGATCCGGATCAGCGCCGCTTTCAACCGATCCCTCAGAAGCGGGAGATTCTTCCCCGCCCGGGGCAATCGCCGGGGTCCTGAGCGCCCGCCATCTGCCGATGGCGAGCCAGAGGCCGTACAGGTCGACGAACGTCAGAACCGCAATGAAGGCGGAGAACGCCAGGTTGAACGCGAGGGGCCGGTCCGTCGCCCGAAGGCTGAAGTAGCCCACCAACACCATCCACAGAAGCCAGCCGACAATGGTGAGGTAGAGCTGAAGGGCTTGCCCCGTCGTCATCCCGGGACGCTTTTGGATGGGCGGTCTCATTTTGGCCAGGGCGTCGAGGTCTTTGGAGTTCATGCGTTCCCAAAGCTTTCAGGTGGCGTGGGGGGGGAGGGGGGGGGCCAGGTCGTCAGGCCGCCCGCCAGGCTGCGCACGTTTTCAAAATCCCGCCCGCGGAGGAACTCGGCCACCGAGGCGCTCCGCTGTCCCCGGGCGCAGCAGACGACAATTTCCGCCTCCGGGTCGAGCTCGTGAGTGCGGCCGGGGAGGTCCCCCATGGGAATGTGCACGGCGTCCGGCGGGCCGGGCGAGCGGACCGATTCCTCGGTTTCGCGAACATCCAGCAGGAGGATTTCCGCGCCGGCGTCGAGCTTCGCCCGCAGGTCCTCCGCGCTGATCTCAACCGGCTCCATTTGTCAATCCGCCTTCAATTGGGGCCAGAGGGCCTTTGCCACGCAATCGATGGGACGGACCGACCGGGCCTTCGGGAGGTCGCCCGAGATCCCGTCCAGGATGACTTGGACGCCCTCCAGGGAGGGGACCGGCGGGTCCGGGATATGCTCCGCCCAGAAGGCGTACGTGGCCTCCAGGTTCTCTTCGTCGCCCATGCTGGGCAGGTTATCGCGCAGGACGCGCCGGGCCAGGTCCGGGTCGGACTTGAACCGCCGGACGCCCATGGAGTGCGCGCGGAGGAATCGGTCGGCCAGCTCCTTCTTCTCCGCCGCGAGCGATTTCAGCGCGAACCCGACGCCGCCCTGATAGGTCATGTCCCGCTTTGACGGCCCGGCCGCTGAAGGGCAGCGGGGCAGGATGGCCGCCTCCACCTCACCCGCGAGGAGGCCCTCGCAGGCGGCCTGGAAGCCGTCCCAGTAGGGGACCCGCTCGGGGTCTCCCGGTTCACCCGTCAGGCCCCACTCGGCGAAGAGGAGGTCGAGGGTGAAGTCCGCGTTCCCCTTGAGGCTGAACCCGCCGATCCTGCGGCCCTTGAGGTCCCGGGGGGACTCGATGCCCGGTTGGGCGACGATGCTCAGGTGGTTGAAGCCGTTCAGGTTGAGGACGATCTCGGCGTTCTTGCACTCGACGGCGGCCCGGACGACGGGGTATCCGCCGAACAATCCCACGTCCACCTCACCGTCCACAACGACCGCGAGCGTGCGCACGGCGGGCGGCTCGAACGTGATCACCGCGTCGAGGCCCTCTTCCCGGAAGAGGCCGGCTTCCCGGCAGAGCCAGGGGATGCACTGGTTCGCCGAAAGCGCCCCCAGGCCGATTCGGATCGTTTCGAGGTTTGCCATCTGTCGGTTCCCGGAGACTGCCGAAATCCCTTCGCCTCCGAATCAATAAGCGTATCAGGAGAAGATTTCAAAGCAAAGACGGGTTCGGATGAGAGGATTCGGTGTTTGGCTCGTTCGGCCCGCGAGGACCGAAAGGGCCCAGGGGGCTCGCGGCATTTGCCGGCCGCCTTCGCTGCGGGCGCCGTCGACGGACAACTCATTCGTCAAGGGTCCGAGGCAAACCGGGGAACGCCCGTCAACCCTTCGGCCCATGTGGGTCAAAGGCGTCGCGCAGGCCGTCGCCGAGGAAGTTGAACGCCATGACGGTCAGGAGGATGAAGCAGCCGGGGTAGATCGCCAGCCAGGGGGCCGATCGCAGGTACTCCTGGGCGTTGTTGAGCATGTTCCCCCAGGACGGCGTCGGCGGGATGATGCCGAGGCCCAGAAAGCTCAGGACGGACTCGTAGAGGATGATGTTGCCGACCGAGAGCGTGGCCGTCACGATGATGGGGGCGACGCAGTTCGGCAGGATGTGGAGCAGGAGAAGCCGCAGGTCCCCCGCCCCCATCGCCCGGCTCGCCTCGACGAACTCGCACTGCTTCTGCCGCAGGACCGACGCCCGGACCAGCCGCGCCATGATCATCCAGTTGAAAAACACGATGATGGCGATGAGCCGCAGGATGCTCAGGTAGTCCCCCGGCGGCATGCGCAGCACCTTTTCCAGATCGACGGCCGACAGGATGATCATCAGCGGCAAAAGGGGGAGCGAAAGCAGGGAGTCCGTGAAACGCATCAGGAGGTTGTCGATCCACCCGCCGTGATACCCCGCCGCCGCGCCGATCAGGATTCCGATGACGGCCGACGCCAGAGCGGCGAGGATCCCGAAGGCCAGCGAGACCCGTCCGCCGTACAGGATGCGCGTGAAGACGTCCCGGCCGAGCTCATCCGCGCCGAACCAGTGACGCATCGAGGGCTCCGCGTAGAAGTTCGTCAGATCCGTTGAATCATAGGCGTGCCCCGTCACATGGGCCGAGATCAGCGGCGCGCCAATCGCCAGGAGCGCGAGGACGCCCAGGACCGCCGCGCTGACGAGCGCCAGGCGGTGGCTTCGGAAGTCCCGCCAGACCGACCGGGTCGTCGCGGCGGAATCGGTGATTTGTGAAATCCCGGAAACCATCTTTTCCCCGGAGCCGGCGGGCCCCTTTTCGTCGCTGATCGCCCGGGGGCGAGGCCCCCTGGGATTCAGCGAATTCTCAGGCGATGGATTCCCGCCGCAGGCGCGGGTCCACCAAGCCATAGGCGAAGTCGGCGAGCATGTTGAACAACAGCGTCAGCGCCGCCAGACACATGAACGAGATCATCGCGACGTAGTAATCAGAGCCGATCACCGAGTCGTAGAGCAGCCGCCCCATCCCCGGCCAGGCGAAGATCGTTTCGGTGATGAGCGCCCCGCTGAACAGCTCCGGGACGGACAGGGCCAGGATCGTGATCATCGGCAGGGAGGCGTTCTTCAGCGCGTGCCGTCCGATGATGACGCTCTCCCCCAGGCCCTTGGCCCGGGCCGTGCGGATGTAATCCGCCCGCAGGACGTCGAACAGGCTGTTCCGCATGTAGCGCGTCCACCGGCCAACGGTCTGAATGCTGAGGACGACGGCGGGCAGGGTCAGGTGCCAGAGGTGATCTCCGATTGAGTTGCGCCCGTACGTGCGGATTCCCCCGGGCGGAAACCAGCCCAGGACCTCGGCGAACAGGATGATGGCCAGAAGGCCCAGCCAGAAGGCGGGGATCGAGATCCCCGCGAAGGCCCCCAGATTCACCACGTAGTCGAAGACCGAGTATTGGCGCAACGCGGAGAAGATCCCCAGGGGAATGGCGATCACCAGGCTGATCAAAAAGGCCGCCCCCATCAGCCGGAAGGTGTTCCCGATTCGGCTGGAGAGGATCTCTCCCGTGGGGCGTTTGTACGTCCGCGAAAACCCGAGGTCCCCGGAGAGGACCTGCCGGACCCATTTCAGGTAGCGGACGTAGATGGGTTGATCGAGGCCGTACAACCTGCGGAGGTTCGCGACGTCCTCGGAGGTGATGTTGGGCCGCGAGGTGATGAGCAGGTCGACCGGGTCGCCGGGCATGAGGCCCAGCATGTAGTACAGGACGACGGAGAGGATGACGAGGACGCCCAGCATGTGCGTGAACCGCTTGAAAACCTTGGCGCCCATCAACCCTCACCGGAAAGGACCATTCAAAGACGCGACCTTCCCACTATCCTAACAAACCCCTTAATTCTTAGGGAGGCCTTTCAAAAAGCGCCTCCCGCGGGATTGCCCTTACCGGCCGGTCACCCATTCCACCAGAAAAAGACTCAGACCGGGCCAATAGGTGATGATGATGAGGGCGATCAGCAGGAGGCCGAGAAACGGGAGCGACGCCCGGTAAAGCTCGGTGACCGGCCTCTCGAACCGGTAGCTGGCAATGAACAGGTTCAAGCCCACCGGCGGCGTCGCGTATCCGATTTCCAGATTCGTCAGAAAGATGATTCCCAGGTGTACCGGGTCGATGCCGAACTCCCGCGCGATGGGCGCAATCAGGGGGACCACCACGATGATGGCAGAGAAGATGTCCATCATCATCCCCACGACCAGCAGAAACAGGTTCAGAAAGATCAGAAACACGATCCGGCTTTCGATCGTCTCCCGAACGGCGGCGAGCAGACGCATGGGGACTTCCTCATCGATGAGGAAGCTCGTAAACCCCAAGGCGGCGCCCAGGATGACCAGGATGCCGCCCACCAGGACCATGCTTTCGCGCATGATCCTCGGCAGATCCCGCCTCAGCCCCAGGTCCCGGTAAACGAACACCTCGACGACCAGGAGGTAGAACGCCGAAACCGCGGCCGCCTCCGTCGCCGTGAAAAACCCGCCGTATATTCCAACCAGGATGATGGGGATGAGCGGGATCTCCCAGGCGGCGCCCCGGACCGCCCGACCCGCTTCCGCGAGAGAGAACGGATGCCTGCCCGCGTTCAGGCCGAAACCCCTTCCGGCGCGCATGCAGGAAAGGGACAGAACCGCGATGATCAGGAGTCCCGGGAAAAATCCCGCCAGAAAGAGATGATCCACGCGGGCCCCGGCCACCAAACCGTACAGGATCAGCGGCAGGCTCGGGGCGAACAACAGACCCAGACTGCCCGAGGTCGTCAGCAGTCCCAGGGAGAACTTTTCCGAAAACCCCTCCTGCTGGAGCATGGGAAACAACAGCCCGCCCAGGGCCACGATCGTCGCCCCGGAGGCGCCGGTGAAGGCCGTGAACCCGGCGCACGTGAATAGCGTCACAAGGGCCACGCCGCCCGGCATCCATCCGACCAGTGCCCGGGAAACCGCCAACAGCCGCTGGGGCGCGCGGCTTTCCGCCAGCAGGTAACCCGCGAAGGTGAACAGGGGGATGGCCAGAAGGGTCGGGGCGCTGGCCATCCGGTAAAACTCCACCATCACGGCGGCCACGTTGATTTCGGCGGAATGAAAACCCAACAAGGCGGCCCCGCCGATCACCGCGAACAACGGCATCCCGAGAAGGGCCAGGAGGATCAGAACGATCGATGCGGCCGGGATCACGGGGTCTCATCCCCTTCGGCCTTGGGCGGCCGAAACTTTTCAAGCGTCATCAGTCCCAGCCGGAACGCAATCAGCAGGAAGCCCAAAGGGATGATGACCTGGGCGACCCAGGTGGGAACTCCCAGGGCGAGAACCGTCCGGGCCTCCCGCTCGAGCCGGACGAGGGTCCAGCCCGCCCCGACCAGCGAGACCGAAACCGCGAAGGCGGCCAGGCCCGTGATCCGCTCGATCCACGCTTGATGCGCGGCGGGAATCAGCCTGGGAATGATGTCGATCCGGATATGGCGCGCCTGCCGGGTCGCCAGGGAGGCGCCCAGCAGGGCGACCCAGAGAACCCCGTGCCGGAGAAGCGTGTCCGCCCCTTCAATGCCGGTGTGGAAGAGGTTTCTTAGAATGACCTGGAGGAAGGAAACGCCGACCATGGCGCCGAGAAACACGACGAGCGCAAATCCCTCCGCCCGCGCCAGCCGCCGGTCGAAGGCCCGAAGGACCTTCACGTCAATTCTTTCCTCCGCCGGGCAGGGGGTGGAGCTTGCGGTATTCCTTCAGGGCGTCCAACACTTCGGCCAGCAGGTCCGGCGGGTAAAGCCTTCCGCTCAGGCGCTCCCACGTCGAGCGGCCGACGTCGATAAACTCCTGGAGGTCGCCGGCGGGAGGCAGAGGGAGGACTTCGACGCCCTCTTTGCGGATCTCTTCAATGGACTTCCGGTTGTCTTCGCGGCTGAGACGGATCAGGCGATCGAAATGGCGCTTGCCCTCGGCTTTCAGGACCCGCTGTTGGTCCGGGGTGAGGCGCTCGAAGATTTTCTTCGAGACCACGATGGCGCCCGTGGCGTTCGTGACCGGCAGGGCCGTCATGTACTTTACTTTGGTGAACCATTGAAGGGCGATGGCGCCGAGCGGCGAGGCGTAAACCGTGTCGATGAGGCCCGTCTGAAGCGAAGTCAGAACGTCGATGACCGACAAGGAGACCGGCGTCACCTGGAGGGCCTCGAAGTAGGCCTTGGCCAGAGGGTCTCCCTCCCAGGCCCAGGGCTTGAGGCCCTTCAAATCGCTTTTGGTCCGGACGGGCTTTTTCGAGAAGAGGTGCACAAGCCCCACCTCCGCCCAGCCGAGGAGGACGAACCCCTTCTCCTCGAAGGCCCGGGCCAGCCGGGCGTCGACCCGCTCATGGACGAAGTCCACCTCCGCGTCCCGGAAGAAGAGGAAGGGCAGCTCGAGAACCCGGACCTGGGGAAGGATCCGCCCCAGGCCCACGCCCGTGAACCCCGCGCTGTGAAGCTGGCCGATGCGGATCTTCCGCACCACGTCCTTTTCGTCGCCCTGAACGCCGCCCGGATAGATCCGGAAGCGGACTTCTCCGTTCGTCTTCTCCTTAACGGCCCGCGCAAAATCGCGCATGACGTTCATCCACGTCGATCCCTCCGGGGCGAGGGTGGCGAACTTGATCCGATGCCTTCGGGCCGCCGGGGCGTTCTCCGGATGGAAGAAACCAAAAACGGCCGCCAAGGAAACCGCCAGGCCCAGGAAAACCGCCGGCCCGGCGGGGCGCCGGGAAAATTTCCGCCGTTCGTTCATTAGAAGTACTCATCCACTTCGTCGAGCATGCGCTCGGCCCGCCCGCGGGCGACGATGTTGGCGAGGCGCTCGGAGGGCAGGACCCCGGCGGGCGCCCCCGTCACCTTCTTCAAGAGCTTCACGTAAATGTCTTTCTTCTGAGCGGGAATTGCGTAATAGCGGGCATAAAACACCCAATGGGGCAAAAACTTTTCGCCGGAAAGCTTCAACGCGCGGTCGAAGTGCCGTTTGGCGGCGGCGACGTCCCCGCCGGCGATCTTGGGCCTGCCTCCGAAATAGGCGCCGAGAAAAACGTGGGCCCCGCCGTAGAAGTATGTCTCGTCCACGGCCGCGACGCGCTCCATCATGGCCACCGCGCGCGGCAGATCGGCCAGGGCCCGGGGCGAGGTCTGGTTGAGGTTGATCCAGTTGGCCCAATTGTACGCCGTCCAAAAAAGCGCCGGCAGCTCCCTCGGCCCAAGCTTTCGGACCGCCCGGCGGAAGTCGTCCAGGCGGGCGGGCGGAGAAAAGCCGTGAAGCCGCAGGAGCCGCAGCCCGTAGTTCCGCCCCCGGATGTAAAGCCTTCGGGCGCGGCCGGGGGTTTTTTCCTCCACGAAGGCGAAGGCATAGCCGCCGAACCCCCTGGCGGCCAGCAGGAGGAGCCCGCGGTGATTCGGTTCCGATTTCAGCAGGCCCTCCAGGAGCTTCAAATTCGAAGCGGCGGCGGATTCCGCGATGACAAGGTCTTCCTCCTCGTTGAACGCCGCGAAGGCGTCCTCGACAATTTCCGCCGTGGAGAGGACGGCGATCCGCTTCAGCGAGCAGCCGGAAGATGGGAGGATAAGGGCCAGCAGAAAAAGAAGAAAACCCAAGGGGGGCCGGAGGCTTCGCCGCCCCGGACCGTTTCGGGCGCACCCGGCGGATTTCGGGACACCCGGACCTCCTCGTATCGGAGGGCGCGGGAACGCCATGGAGGGTGTCAATTCCTGATGCCCAGATTCTCAAGCATCCGGCGCAGGATTTCCGCGCCCGTGGTCTTGTCCCTCAGGACACGCCCCTTGGCGTCCACGTAAATCTTCGTCGCCCGGGAGGTGATCCGCTCCATCTCCACCTTGATGTTCAAAGAAGCCGTCGCCGCGAGGACCTTGGCCCCGCGATCGGTGTTGACGGCCCCGGTCGGATTCATGTCCAACTGCTTGAGGGCCTTGACGGCCGCCCGCTTCGCGGCCGTCAGGTCCGCACTGACCGTTCTGTAGGCGACGCCGGTGAGGGTGTATTCCACACCGGCGGATCTGGCGGCCCCGCCGCCGCACCCGGAAAGCGGGGAGACGGACAGGAGCAAGACGGACAGAAGCAAAACCGGCCGGCGGAACCCGAGAGAGTGCGGATGTTCTCTTCGACTGTTGATGATGGATTTCATCCCGGCCGCTACGGCACCATGAGGATCAGGGGGCTTGAAAATTTCCCGGCTTTCGGTTCGGCCCTCGCAACCCGTTGCTCGATCACGGCGCCTGTCCTTCGGATGATCTCCACCGCGGTCGCGCGATCCTTCCGGAAAAATCCCTTCTTTGCGTTCACGCTGATCCGCGAGACACGTTCGGTGACTCGCTCAAGATCAATTTGTATATGAAGTTTGGAGGTGGCTGCCAAGATGCGGAAGCCCGTTTTGGTCGGAACGGGCGTCGAGGGTTGAAAGGCCATCTCATCCAGCGCCTGGACAGAAGCAAGCTTCAGCGTCGACATGCTCGTTATAAAACTCTTGTCGGCGACATTTTCAACCGAATACTCGAATCCCTGGAGCGTGCCGGTTGCGCCTCCGGCGAGAAGTAAGGCGCATCCGCCCAAGAAGAGCAAAGACACGGTGAGCAAACAGAACCGGAATTCCCAACCGGCTCTGAGGAACGGCGAGGACTTTCCTTCGGTCATTCGGGTCCGCGCATTTTCCATCAGTGTAAACCGTCCCACTTGACGAAGGGCTGTCAGGAACATCTCATTTCTCGCGTCGAACAACATGAATAGTACCCACCGACTCGAAAAACGTCAATCGTTAATTTAACAACATATATATAACTATTGGATAAATAAAGAAAATATCTCCATATAATATCACGCGGTGATGGCTTGGGTGACGTGGGAATCAGGTCGAACCCGCTTCCTTGAAATGCTCCATTCGGGCGGCAGGCGAATCCTGGGCTTCGGAATTTTCCGGCAGGTCGCCGCCCTGGAGACCCGGGTCTCGGGAGCGGGGGCTCGCCTCAGGCCGCAATTCCCTCCCGCCGGACGAGAAATTAACCCCCCACTAAGACCCAGCCTCTCCATTTCAATCTTGATCCGCGCAATTGAACGAAAAGAAGAAATATTTTCGCCCCGGGCTGGTTCTCATGACTGACGGGGGTCCCGCAGGACAATCTTTCGCGGAGGATGTTCATGTCAGTGATCCTGTTAATCGATCAGGAGTTGGATGTTTTTCTTTTTCCTGGTCCCGTTCCGCGGGAAGGGTTGGATTGTTGACTCCGCTGGTGAAGCCGGAATCGAGGACTGTCTACCCGTTGGGATCCACAAACGGAGACGCTATGTCTGGGGATCCATCTGAAATTCTTGGCCGGCATCCCGCCATGGTCGAGATCAGAAGGTTGGTCCGGAAAGTGGCGCGAACCCCTTCCACCGTTCTCCTGTCCGGGGAGAGCGGGACCGGCAAGGAACTGGTCGCGAGAGAGATTCACCGGATGAGCCCGAGGCGCGAGTCGCCGTTTCTGATCGTCGATTGCAGCGCCCTCCCCGAAACCCTACAAGAGAGCGAGTTGTTCGGCCACGAAAAGGGCGCTTTTACGGGCGCGGAGTCCGCGAAACCCGGTCTCTTCGAGGTGGCCGACGGGGGAACCCTGTTTCTGGACGAAGTCGCGGACACCTCGCCGGCGTCGCAAGCCAAGCTTTTGGGCGTACTGCAAAATCAGGAGATCCGTCGCGTCGGCGGGACCCGGCACCTGCGGGTGGACGTCAGGATCATCACCGCCTGCAACCGGAACCTGGAGGAAGAAGTCCGGCGGGGCGCCTTCCGGCAGGACCTCTACTTTCGGCTGAACACCGTCACGCTCGAGCTGCCGCCGCTGAGGGGGCGCGCCGAAGATGTCCCGATCATGGTGAACCATTTCCTTCGCAAGTATGAGTCCCTGCGAGAGACCAAGGTGACCGAGGCGGTGTCCGCCATGATCGCGTATTCCTGGCCGGGAAATGTTCGAGAGCTCGAACACGTCATTGAGCGGGCGCTGGTCCTCGGCGATGGTTCCGCCCTGGGCATTCAGGAGTTGCCGGAGGAGGTCCGATTGGCGGGAAAAGTCCGCCGCGGCGATCCGGGCGGGCTGAAAAGGCCGGGCGGTTTGCAAGACCTTTCAAACCTGGAGGAGGTTGAGCGCGCGTACGTTCTCCGGGTCCTCCGGGAGACAGGGGGAAACAAGAGGTTGGCCGCTTCCATCCTCGGGATCGATCGGAGCACGCTTTACCGAAGATTGGAGCACTATGAAAAGATAGCGGATGATTGATTGTGCGACATGTGGTGAATCCAACGTTTCTTGACGAACCACCGGAAAACCCTGAGCAAACCCGGAAATCTCCGACCTTTGCCGGGTGATTATTGCAACATCGTTGAAAAGCCGCACCCCGTAAGGTTTTCCGCGACGGACCAATAGTTCTTTATATTTCAATAG
>JASLXW010000259.1 GCA_030740135.1 Nitrospinota bacterium | reverse complement strand
GGTCCTCCCGCGCTGTTGCGGTTTTACGTTTTGCACTGCATCGTCCTGCCCATTGTGGCCGGCATGTTGATGATCGTCCATTTTTGGCGCATCCGAAAGGACGGGGGGATCTCCGGGCCGCTTTGAGACCGGCCCAACCCTCTGTGTTCGGCATCCACTTTGTCGGGGGGGCTCAGTACGGAATTCCCCCGGTTGGTGAGGCGGAATGGCGAAAGACAAGAAGGCGCCCGTTAACCCTGAGGATCAGGCGGATCAGGCCCCTCCACCCCAGAATCCCGACGCCGTAGGGTCGCCGGCCGCGCAGACGGTGGGCCAGTTACGGGTCGCCAAGCGGACGCGGACGCGGGAGGCGGACAAGGTCCACGTCTGGCCCTATCTGGTGCGGATCGAGTTTCTCTGCTGCCTGGTGATCATGATTCTGCTCACGGTCTGGTCCGTCGGACTCGACGCGCCGCTCGAGGAGCCGGCCAACCCCGCCTTGACCCCGAATCCTTCCAAGGCCCCCTGGTACTTCCTGGGGCTCCAGGAGATGCTGGTCTATTTCGACCCCTGGATCGCCGGGGTGGTTTTGCCGAGCTTGATCATCGTCGGACTGATGGTGATCCCCTACGTGGACATCAACCCGAACGGCAACGGGTATTACACCTACGCCGAGCGCAAGGTGGCGGTCCTGATCTTCCTGTTCGGATTCTGCGTCCTTTGGGTCGTTCTCATCATCAACGGTGTTTTCCTTCGGGGGCCGGGGTGGAACTTCTTCCTCCCGGGCCAGAAGTGGGATCCGCACAAGATTGTCGCTTTGACGAACGTCGATCTGCCTTCGGTCTTCGGTTTCAAGATGGAGCCGTCCGGGATGGTCGAGACGTTTCTGACTTCCCCGGCTTTCCACATCGGGGCCTTATTCGTATCGGGTTACTATTTTCTGGGGGTCCTCTGGTACCTTTTCCGGATGAAAACGGGCGGATACGAAAACGTGGGGATCACCCGATACGCCCTGAAGGCGTTCCTGTTCCTGACCATGATGGCTGTGCCCATCAAGGCGTTCCTTCGAATCGCCTTCAACATCAAATACATCTGGGTCACGCCCTGGTTCAATATCTGAATGTCCCCCTGCTGACTATCCGGTGAATCGATGCCCCCCGTAGAGCGAACCTCGAAAGCGCGTTTTTTCTTCATCAGCAGCATGTTGCTGGTCCTGAGCATCGGCTGGTCCGTCTGGGATGAGATCAAGGGCCGCCGTCCCTGGAAGGACTATCAGGCGGAGTTCAACCGGCTGGAAGGCGAGGGAGTGCGGGCGGACCTCAAGGCCGAGACCGCCAAAGTCTCGGGGGACTTGGCGAAGCTCACCGCCGCCATTCAGAATGCCGAGGAAGCCCTGCCCGCCAACGCCGCTTACGCGGCCGCCAGGAACCGGCTGGTCGTCATCCGGGAAAGGCTTGAGAAAGCCTCTCTCGAGAACAAGTTCACCCGGAGCGAGCGCGACGAGGCCTACTACGAATACAAGCATGCCATCCAACAGGGAAGACCCGGGACCGCCGAGAAAGTCCATTTAGATGCCCTAAACGCCCGCGCCGACGCCCTCGGCAAGCGGGAATCCGGGCTCATGGGACAAGAGGCGAAGATCCTCGGGGAGATCGCGCGGATTGAGAAGTCCCTCAGCGACCTGAAAGATGAAAAATCGAAGCTGGGAAACCGGGAGGACGCGCTGAAGAGGCGTCTGGCCACGATTCAAAGCCGGGCGTCCACCATCCAGCAGGTTGTCCTGGAAGATATCGAGATCAACAACTTCGGGCAGCCGCTTTTGACCGTCGACCGCTGCCAGACTTGCCATTTGGGGGTGGACCGTCGTGGATTCGATAAATTCCCGGCGCCTTTCAAGACGCACCCGAAGCGATCCGTCCTCTTGGGCAAACATCCGGTCGCAAAATTCGGTTGCACCCTGTGTCACGGCGGACAGGGGCAGGCGCTGAACAGCCTGACGACGGCCCACGGCATCGACCTGAAGACGGGCAAGCACCTGAAATTCTGGGAAGCCCCGCTCCTGCGAGGCGATGATATCCAGACGAGCTGCCTGAAATGCCACAGCCGGACGCTCGATATTCCCATGGCGCCGGTCGTCTCCAAGGGCAAGCGTCTGTTCATCGAGCTCGGCTGCCACGGCTGCCACCTCCTCCAAGGTTACGAGAACATCCCTAAAGTCGGTCCGACCCTCCTCAAGTCGTCGGAAAAGCTCCGCCCCGAGTGGATGGTCCCCTGGATCCTCGAACCCCGAAAGTACCTGCCCAAGACGCGGATGCCGTACTTCGCCTTGACGCGCGCGCAAGCCACGGCGATCTCCGCTTACCTGTTCGACGCGTCGAAGAAATTGCCGCCTTCCGGACCCTACAAGTTCAATCCCGGGCCCAACCGGCAGGAATCGGTCAAGCGCGGAAAAAGACTGTTCGAGACCCGGGGCTGTCTCGCGTGTCACAACATCGACGGCAAAGGAGGAGCGCACGGGCCCGACCTGAGCCGCGTGGCCATGAAGGTCAAACCCGACTGGGTGGTCAACTGGGTGAAAAACCCGAGGCACTACGACCCCGGGACGGTTATGCCCAGCTTGAAGCTGCCCGATGGCGAGGCGCAGGCCATCACCGCCTACCTCCTTACCCGGGGCGAACCCGCGCGACCCGACGCCCGGTTGGCCGCCCGGATGAAGGACCCGGCCGTCATCAAAGAAGGCCGCCGCCTGGTGGAGAACTACGGGTGCTACGGGTGCCACGACGTCGAGAAGACGGCCAAGATCGGCCGGCTGAGCGTCGAGCTTTCAACGTTCGCCAACAAAATGCCCGCCGAGCTGGATTTCGGCGAGGTGACGGAGATTCACGAAGAATGGGAGGCTTGGGTCTTCGCCAAGCTGAAAAACCCCAGGATTTTCAGCACCGACCGGATTGACCTCCGGATGCCCAATTTTTACCTGACCGACGAAGAGGCCAAGGCCCTGCGGACATTTCTGCGGCGGTGGAATGGGCACGAGATGGCTGAAAAGTATGTCCGAAAGCTCGCTCCGCGCGAGGCGGCCTTGGAGCGCGGACGGAGGCTCGTCGAGAAGTACAACTGCGTGGGCTGCCATGTCATCGAAGGGAAAGGCGGTTTCATCCGGCGTTATTACAAGGACAAGGCCCTCGCGCCCCCGATCCTCACCGGAGAGGGCGCCAAGGTTCAACCCAAGTGGCTTTTCAGCTTCATGAAAAAGCCCATTCCGTTGCGTCCCTCGCTGAACGACGGGATCTGGATGCCCAAGTTCGGGTTAACGGACGAGGAGGCCGCCGACTTGGTCCGGTACTTCATGGCCCAGGAGAAAAAGCTGGACCTGAAGAACCCTTACCAGTTCACCGACCCCTACCAGTTCGTCTCCGCCGAGCGGCGGGGCGGTCCCGAAGGAAAAGCCGAGGTCGGGAAATTCATCTTCCAGAAATTCCAGTGTCTGGAATGTCACCAGCAAGTGGTGAAAGCGGGACAAAGCCTCGCCGACTTGGCGCCGGACCTCTCGATGGCTCAAGACCGTTTGCGGCCGGACTGGATTCTTGAATGGCTGAAGGATCCCCAGAAGATCCAGGCGGGGACGCGCATGCCGAGCTTTTTCAGCGACGGTGAAAGCCCGCTCGAGAACGTCTGGAAGGGGAACGCCCGGAAACAAATTGTCGCCCTGAGGGACTACCTGCTCAATTTTGACGGGGGCAAGGGCGAAGTGAAGGGGATTCCCGAAGGCGTCATCACGGCTCAGGAGGAAGAAGACGACGAAGAGGATGATGAAGATGATGAGGATGAGGATGAGGATGAGGAGGAAAGCGAAGACGACGACGAGGATGACGACGAGGACGATTAAGAGAAGTAGCGTCTAACCGCTTGGCCGGCCCTTTGAGGCCGTTTTCCCAATTCTCAAATGTGTATTATTCTCTCCCCCCTCCCCCCCCTCCAGGACCCGAAGTCGGACGCGGGGGTTCCGCCGGATTTTCGCCGCCTTCACGGAATCCTTCATCGAGACGAGGTGCATCACCCCGTCGTGGAAGTTGAACCAGACGGGCACGCCTTTGGCCCTCCCGCGCGCGTCCAACGTAGAGAAGAACATCCGCTTTCCCCGCGCCCAACGGCGCCGGGTCTTCGCGTCTCACTTTTTCTTTATCCGCGGACCGGCCGGTCTTCTTCTCCGCATCAGGCGGGCGGCCTTCACGCCATTGAGTTCGCGGATTTTCCGACGGCCTGCGTGGCCTCCACGAACACTTCGGGGATCTGGTTCGTCCACACACAGGTCGCCGATTCCGGATCCCATTGCAGGGGCCTGTAGTTCTCGTCGTCGTAGATCCGGTCGAGCTCGGCGAAGATCTCGACCACGTTGCCATCGGGGTCCGGGTAGTAAATGAAAAGGTTGTGGCCGGGGCCGTGACGCCCGAGGCCTCAGAGGGTCTTGACGCCGTTTTTCCACAGAATGTCCGCCGCGTTCTTCATGTCCTCGACCGTCTCCACTTCGAAGGCCGCGTGGTCCAGGCCGGGACGGGCCGGCCATCTCGGGGTCATGGGATTGCGCGTGGTTCAGTGGATAGAGCGCCAGGCAATAATGATCGGCGCCGCGGCGCAGGTAGGCCGTCCCGTCGGGGCGGCGCTCCGTCAGGTCGATCCCCACAACGTTGAGATAGAATGCGATGGATCGCTCGACTGTCCGAGACGCGCAACGCGTAATGGCTCAAGTGGGTCAACGGAATCACGGATCCTTCTCCTCGACCGAAACCGCTCCCCAGTGAACAGCACCGACGTGTATGCGCGCTTTTGCTTGCTTGCCTTCTCCGGGTATCTTATTTGCCGATTTGTGTTGGACCGATTCGAGCCGCCCATGTTAGCAGGCCGGATTTGAGCGGACAACGCGTTGTCCGGGTTCAAGACAGTTGAGACGCCGAACCTGTTTGGTCGAGCTTCTCCAGGGCCGGGCGGGCTCAGGCAGTCCAGGAAGCCATCGGGACGGTCGAATCCGACTTGGGTGAAGGGATGCGCAGGGAGGAGACGGTCGTGCGAAGGGTGCTTTTGGACTGGCGGCCGGTCCTGAAGGGAGGGCCATCGCTGGGGCGGACCGGGCGGGGGCGCGTGGGAGGGGACCTTGCTCAAGCGCCCGCGGCGCGATGGAAAAACCGGGCCTTTTCGTTGCGAAGCCCGGGAGAGGATGCTAAATTCAGGTGTCTCGAGGGGCTGTAGCTCAGCTGGGAGAGCGCATGACTGGCAGTCATGAGGTCTGGGGTTCGATCCCCCACAGCTCCACCAATTAAATCAACTAGTTATGATGTTTCCCAGGACCTCTTATTCATCCACTGCAAACATACTGCAAACAGCGTAATTGGTTTCGAAGCGGCAAGAAAGCCAGAATCGCCCCTCTTTGAAAAAAATTGTCAATAGGAATTGGCCAGGCCGCCGGTCCCCCTACAATTACCACTGGATAACGAAAGAAGGGGCTTCTTGCCACCAAGTCCATGCCAGTTTTGTCAACCCAAGACCTCCCGTTGATTGACAGATCATTACAAGTCTGTCTGATTGCATCCTTGACAAATTCGTCACCAAGCCCATATTCACGATGCATGCATCATGAGTGACCTGGAGGAATCCAGGTCCGGCAACCTGGGACGAACACCCAAGGTGCCTTCCCGCTGAGAAGCGGGGATGTGGTCGCGGCGGCTGACAAGAGGCCGGACGCGGCAACCAAGTGTTCGATGCTAAGGGCCCGCTCTCTGATGCTGGATGAGCGGGTTTTTTCTTGCATCCAGCCTTTGTACCGGTCATCTTCGGCCGGCGCATCTCCTCTTTTTCAGCGAACGCAAGGCCCTGGGATTCCTTCTAAGAGGAGGGACCCGCATCATGCGTTCGCAGAGAAAAAAACGCGCACCCGCCCCCTGCGGGAACAGCCGGGAAGCAACCCGCAAGGGCGGGGAGCGAAAAGTCCCCCTGACCCGGTCCCTGGACGTTCACGGCTGGAGTCAT
>JASLXW010000258.1 GCA_030740135.1 Nitrospinota bacterium | reverse complement strand
TCGCGCGCTCCAAAACCCCCGGCCGGTCATCGTTGAATTGAGAGTCTTCCAGGTGACAATGAGAATCAACCCAGGAAAGCTCCGGCTCCTTTTTCGGAGGTTCTTGTCGATTTGTCGTCACATCATTCTCCAGCCCGGATATCGGACGACCCTTTCATGGATTCCTTAACGGACGGGAGTTCCCGGGGGAACCGACTTGTCCAGCGTCACCAAAGCCAGCTGCTCCCCCTCCTGGGCCGCCAGGACCATCCCTTGCGACTCGACGCCCATGAGGGTCCGCGGCTCGAGATTGGCGACGATGACCACGGACTTTCCCGTCAACTCTTCCGGGGAGTAGCTGCCGGCGATGCCCGCGACAACGGTTCGCTCCTCATCTCCCAAGTCCAGCCTCAGGCTCAGCAGGTTCCTTGATTTCTCGACCGGCTTGGCGGAAACAACGCGCGCGGCCCGCAATGAAACCTTCGAGAAGGCCTCATAATCGATCGGCGCGGCCGCCTCGTCCGCGCGACTTGAAGGCCCTTTCTGTCGGGGCGTCTCGGCGGACCCTGCGTCTTCCGAAAAGGGGGCTCCCTGACCGTTCTCGAGCTTCCTTCCCACGGCCTGTTTGATCTCCTCCGCCTCCTCCTCATCGATGCGGGGGAAGAGCGGCGGGGCGGGGTTGACCGCCCCGCCCGCCGCGCCGCCATCCCCACGCCGGGCTTCTTCCAAAGAACGCGGGGGATCTTCTTCGGCCAGCCCCAAACGGAAGCGGATTTTCAGGGCGGCGTCCGGCATGAACGGCCAGAGCCAGACGGAGACGACCCGAATCGCCTCCGCCGCCGTGTAAAGCGTCGTCCGAACGCCCGCCTCGTCTCCTGATTTGGACAAGGACCAAGGAGCGCGCGTATCCAAGTATTTGTTGACTTGGTGGATAAAGTCCCAAACCCTTTTCAGGACCCGATGAAATTCCAAGGACTCCAATTCTTCCCGGAGGACCGCGGTGGTTGCGGCGGCCGCCTGCTGAAGGCCGCGCTCGAGATCTCCGACTTCCGCGGCCCGCGGCAGTCTCCCTCCGCAGAACTGTCCGACCATGCCGATCGTTCTGTGTAAGAGATTGCCCAAGTCGTTCGCGAGATCGCTGTTGATCCGATCGATCAGGGCCTCATGGGAAAAATCGCCATCCTGACCGAACGGCACTTCCCGTAACAGAAAGTAACGCACCGCGTCCGCCCCGTAACGGTCGAGGAGGCGGTTCGGGTCCACGACATTTCGGAGAGATTTGGACATCTTTCGACCTTCCACCGTCCACCATCCATGGGCGAATACGCGCCGGGGAAGGGGAAGTCCCGCCGACATGAGGAACGTCGGCCAGTAGACGGCGTGAAACCGAAGGATGTCCTTCCCGATGAGGTGAACATCGGCGGGCCAGAAAGTCTCGTAGCCCTCTCCGCTGTTTTCCCCGCCGAACCCCAGCGCGGAGATGTAATTGGTCAGCGCGTCGAACCAGACGTAGAGGACGTGCCCCTCCCCCTCGGGAACGGGGATGCCCCACTGGAAGGTTGTCCGGCTGATGCTGAGGTCCCGCAGCCCCCCTTCGACGAAACGGATGATCTCATTGCGCCGGCTTTCCGGCAGAATGAAACCAGGATTCTCCTCCAGATGGCGCAGGAGCGGGTCCTGGTATTTCGACATCCGGAAGAAGTAGCTTTCCTCCCGGACGCGTTCCACCGGTCTGCCGCATTCGGGACATTTTCCATCCACCACCTGGGTGTCCGTCCAGAACGACTCATCGGGCGTGCAGTACCATCCCTCGTACTCGTCCAGGTAGATGTCGCCGTTCTCCCGCACGCGGCGGAACAGATCCTCTACGCCTTTGCGGTGCCGGGCTTCGGTCGTGCGGATGAAGTCGTCCGGCTCGATCCGGAGGCGGTCCCACAGTTGATGGTAACGGCCCACCACCTGGTCGGCCAGCCCTTGCGGGGTCAAGCCCTGGTCCCGGGCCGCCCGTTCCACTTTCTGGCCGTGCTCGTCGGTTCCGGTGAGGAGGAAGACCCGGGTTCCGGCCAGGCGGTGGAATCGGGCAAGGGTGTCCGCCGCAATCGTGGTGTAGGCGTGACCGATGTGGGGATTATCGTTCACGTAATAAATAGGAGTGGTTACGTAAAACGTCTCGTTCATGAAATCTCGGATTCGACGGATCGGGTTCGGGAAGGAAGCGTCGACATCGCCGGTGATTCGACGTCCGGGATGAGTCCATTCAGTTGAACGGCCGGCTCCTTGTTAAGGTCGATTCGGTCAGCGGAGAACGGCTTCACGCGGCCGGCGTCATTTCGTCTCGCGCCTGCTCTCCTGATAGTCATCGAGCGTCGCGGTCACTCTTTCTCCGTCCTCGGTGCGGATAACGACAGTTTCCTCCAGGATGTTTCGTTTGACCACGCACCCGCTGCACCCGGCGCAGCCGCTGACGCGCTTTCCGATCTTGGGCATCTTTTTGGCAACGCCTTCATACTCCTTGAACTCGTACGAGAGACAGCACTTCAGTTTTCCGCACATCCCCGACAGCTTGGAAGGGTTCAGGGCAAGGTCTTGAAGCTTGGCCATTCGGATCGAGATCAAGCGGAATTGAGGCAGCCAGCTCGAGATGCAGAGATCCCGCCCGCAGGAGCCGTATCCGTTCATCAATCGGGCTTCGTCCCGCGCGCCGATTTGCCTCATCTCCACCCGCATGCCCAGTTCACCCGAGAGCTTTCGCACCAACTGACGGAAATCCACCCGATCCCTTGCTGTGAAATAAAAGGTCGCGAAATCCTCTTCGAAGTGGTATTCCACCTGGAAGATCTTCATCGGAAGCCCCATGTCGCGAATCCATTTCAAGGCTGTCCGCCGCGCCCGCACCTCCTCGGCTTCCAATTCCCGGAACCGTCCGATGTCCTCCTCCGTCGCCTGTCTCAGGACCTTCGGAAGATTCCCTTTGATCCGCTTTCGCGGGAGGATCATGGGGTTGATGGCCACGCGGGCGACTTCCATGCCGTGTTTGGTGTTCACAACACAGTAATCTCCCAGACGCAGGGACAAGTCCCCGGCATCATAGCGGGTCCCCCGCTTCTGTCTTCGAAAATTGAGCCCCACGACCTGGACCTTCATGGATCTATCCTCCGACCGCCGCCGGCTTGGGGTTCAGCAGAAGGGACTCCCACCCAAGCTGCGGGTTGGCGTTTCTCAAGCGGATGTCCGCGCGCAACGACCGTGCCCGCTCGAACAAGCCCTCCAGGGTTTTATTTGTGCACGCCGACCCGCGGATAACAAGCTCATTCGCCAAGTCCTCGTGCACCAGAAACCCAGGTTCCGCTCCTCCCCGGACCGCGCGAACGTCGCGAACGAGGGACATAAACACGTCGAGGAGCGCTTCCGCCTCTTCGGCGGGCCGGCCTACGCCGGAAACGTTTTTCAGCGCCGCGGCCGTCCGGCCCTCCAACGCGGCGTCTAGGAGATCGAGGGCCTTGGCTCTTCTCGCGAAGACCTCTTCCGGGTCGGCTTCAAGCGCGCGATCCATGCGGCCATCGGCGAAACGCGCCAGCAAGCGGGCTTCTTCGGCCGACCGGCCTCGAACCCGCTCGATCTCCGAGGCCAGCCAGGAGCGCTCCAGCTTCCGGAAGCGGATCACCCGGCACCGGGAAACCACCGTTTGGGGCAACGCTCCAAGCATTGCAGCGGTCAGAATGATGACCGTGCCGGGCGGCGGCTCCTCCAGCGTTTTCAGCAGCGCGTTGGCCGCCGAGGTGTTCATCCTGTGGGCCTCGTCCACCACGAGGACCTTCACCGGCCCCTCATAGGGTTTGCGCTGCGCCGCGGCGATGAGCTGTCGAATCTGAGGCGGCTCGCCCCGCTTCCGCTCCTTCTCAAACTCTCCGACCTTGATGAATTGGCCGTCTCTTCGGACGACCATCAGGTCGGGATGGCTCTCGGCCCGCACCTTCCGGCATGCGTCGCATACGCCGCAAGCGTCTTCGGCTTCATCACCCCGAGCGCCTTCCCTGCAAAGGAGGAGACCCGCGAAGGTGATGGCCGTGGTTGTTTTGCCTACGCCCTCCGGTCCGACAAACAGGTATGAGGGCGCCATCCGGCCGGTTGAAAAGTCCCGCCGCAAGGCGGACACCGCCCGGTCCTGTCCCTTGATCTCGGCTAACCGCACGGCGCCGCCGATTCGAGGGTCTTCTCCAATGCCCTCCAGACTTCTTCATGGACTTGTTCCGGGGAACCGGCGGCGCGGACCACTTTCACCCGGCCGGGATCTTCTTTGGCCAGCCGCAGGAACCCCGACCGGACGATCTCGTGAAATTCCCGGTCTTCGAGATCGAATCGGTTCGTTTCGCCGGCTTCCATAGAGCCATCGGCTTGAACCGCGCTGTCCGCCCGCGTGTGTGTCCGCGCCAAGCCGACGGAGATGTCCAGATCCAGGAGAATGGTTGTGCGTGGTCGAACGCCTTTCGACGCCAGGAGGTTCACGTCCTCTATCGTATTCCATGCCAGGCCTCGGGCGAGACCCTGGTACACCAGCGTGGAATCAGTGAACCGGTCACACAGAACCACCTTTCCGGCGTCCAGCGCCGGGTGAATTTTCGCGGCCACATGTTGGGCGCGGGCGGCTTCCATGAGGAAAAGCTCGGCGACGGGATCGATTGCTTCCTGTCCGGGATCGAGAACGAGTCGCCGGATGCCCTCTCCCAAATGCGTCCCCCCGGGCTCGCGGGTGCGGAAAACCGAGACTCCATGTTCCCGCAATCGCTCGGCGAGCATCGAGGCCTGGGTTGTTTTCCCCGAGCCTTCAATGCCCTCAAAGGTAATCAAAATGCCGGCCATTGGCTGAAGCCGCTCCGAGGGTTTACAGGGCCGGGAGGTTGGAGAACGCGCAAACCCCGGCGCCGGTCGATCACTGACCAACAAAAAGAGAGTGTAGCAGAGGGGCGCGGGGCATTCCAGAGATGAATGCCGAGGGTTGAGGGATGTTGGGGCCGGTCCGGTCTTGGAAATGGAAAGAGATTGATTTTTCCGGCGTCTCCAGCGGGGGAGAGGGAGGGAGGGATGTCCGCCCGGTATGGAGACGCCGGTGGTCTTGGATTCTGACCTGAAAAATCTTAAGAAAGGCTTGAAACGATGGCGGCCTTTCGGATATTTTCCAGCGGCCGCTCAAGCAGTTCCGGCCTTTCGGCGGTCAGATAGTTCAGGAGCGCCGCGGTCGCCAGGATTTCAGCTTCCTGGGGCGATGAGGCGATCTCTTCCGCCCCTTCCTGGAATGCCTTTGCCGCGTCCGCCAATGTGACGGTGATGGTTTCCGCTTTCTGCTCCGTGGCAAACATGGGTCTTCCCTCCAGACGAAGTTTTGGAGATTTGAATATTGCGTTGTATAGAATTAAAGCAATTGTCGTACCAAAAGGTTCAAAAAATCGCTAAGTTTTTAATTCTTGTAACCGTTTGAATTTAAACAGATTATTGGTGGATCGCCGGAAGATTAAAATGGAAGCCAAACCAGATCAAATAACTTTACTTTACAATCTCGACGAAAAGCGTCTCATTCTTGTCCCAAAAGCTCCAAGATTGGGTGTGGATTTGCCCCATGAGCGGGCAAGGTTCGATTGACTGAAAGGTCGAAAATCAAGGCCAACGCGCATTTTTCACCCATCATTCGTTGTAAGGGGAAGGCCGGAAGGAAGGAGTATGCGGATCCGTTTTTTCGCAAAAGCGGTGGAGGCTGAGCGTCAAACGGCCCGCCTATCCGCGTTAGGGAACCGGGCGCCCGGCGCGGAAAGTCTCCCTCGTTTCACAGATTCAGGGCGTCGATTGCTGAAAGGATCCTCTCGCGGTGCGTTCCCGGCCAGTAGACGCGGCGGCAAAGCGGACACCGATGAAATCGCGCCTGGGTTGCCCATGTGAAATCAGGCACTTCCAGGACGACATCCGATCGGGGGACCTCCGTCAGGGGCGCGTTGCATCGAATACATCGGGAAAGGGGTTTCGGCCACCGGTTCACCTCCTCATTGGACTCCATCCGCCGAACCGCTTCCATGACGGTCTCCGCCAGTC
>JASLXW010000257.1 GCA_030740135.1 Nitrospinota bacterium | reverse complement strand
CGTTGGTGGATTTGAAGTCCTCCAGCCTCAAAAGACGGGAGCCGTCGGCCAGGCGGTGGATGACGGCCTGCCCGCTGCCCTTGTGGAACGAATCCCCGTCCCGGAAGTTTCCGGACTTGATCTTGGATGTGGACGCCGAGGTGCCGGCCTTCGGAAATGTTTCCTGGACCGTCCTGTCGATAAAGAGCGGGGAGAGCAGCTACCAGGCGCCGGCCGCGCCCGGAAACCGCTACGCCCCAGGGCGCGCAAGCGCGATGGCCGTTACGCCCAGGACAACGAGGAAGGCGCCGCCGACCACCCGGACGCTCAGCCGCTCCTGCTTCCGCAGGAATAGATAGCTCAGGAGCAATGTGAACAGGGGGGCGGCGTGAATGGCCGCCGTGACGAAGACGACCTGGCTGCCGTGCAGGGCGGTGAACATGGAAAAGTAAGCGTTCACGTAGAACAGCGACGCGATGCAGAAATTCGGCAGGGCCTTTCTTTCCAGATGGCACCGAAAGGGATCGTTCCGGATAAAAAAGAGGCACGAGAGAAGGATGGAGGCGATGGTCGGCACCAGGGCGGCGGCGACGAGCGGCGAGGCGAACCCCTGCACGCTGAACCGGCCGACCACGTCCCGCATCCCGAAGCAGATGGCCGCGAACAGGGCGAAGGTCAGGTGAATCTTCTTCCAGTCCGTCCGGGGGAGCTTCTCGTACGCCAGGAGGACCACGCCGGCCGTCGTCGACAGCGTCCCGAGCGCGATGGGAACCGACAACGGCTCGCCCAGAAAAAGGATCGCCAGAATCGTGGCCCAAACCGGCGAGGTTCCGGCGACGACCGTGGGTCTTGAAAGGCCCATTCGTGAGTACGCCATGTAGAGCGAAATCCGGGCCAGAAAGGGGGAGAACAGCGCGGCGGCCGAAGCACCCAGGATGAGCCGCCCGGTGAATTCCGGCATGGGGCTCGCGAGGGCGATGAGCCAGAGGATCAGGCCGCTGGCCCCCGACGTGAACCAGGCGGCGGTCGTGGCGTTCGAGTAACGGAGGGATTGGCTGATGAGGGTCTGGCCGATGGAAAAAGATACGGCGGCCATCAGCCCCCAAAAGATTGGCAAGTCCGGATTTCCTTTCAGGGCGCCCGTCGGGCTGCGCCGTTCACACTGTGACAGAGGGAGGCCGGCGAGACAAGGTTGGTCTCCACCAATGGGATTTTGTCTGTCTCATCACAGGGCGGTTGTTCCGCCGATTCTCTCCAGGATGGATCGGAGTGCCCAGGCGACGCCCGCAAGGGCGTCCCACCCCGAGGAATGCCCGTGTCGGGCCAAATCCCGGACGGCGCTTCCCAGGACGCCCGGCTCAGCCGGCCCCGACCCCGACAGGATGGCGGTGAGCAGGCGGTGAACGGATTCCGCAGAGGCGCCTTCCACGGCGCGGCGCAGCAGGGCCTCGCTGATCAGGGGGGTCCGGCCGGCGGCCAGGTCTCGGATCTCGGCCGCGGCCCGATTCAGCTCGCTTGTCTCGAATCCCCCCCCATTTTCCGCGCACCGCAGAGCGGTTAGGCATCCGCCGAGAAAGTCGTCCCCCGCGGGCGTCAGGCCCGGACCCAGGCCGATCAGGCCCTTTGCCCCTTTCCGCACGAGGTCCGTTTTCCCACTTTCCATGCCCGAGGAAAAGTCGCAGGCGTATGGAAGCGCCCGCGTCGCGAGCGGGGAGAGCGCGGACGCGATGTCCGCCGAACGGGCGGCCAGGGCGGGAAAGGCGAGACCTCCAAGCCCCGGCGGGTTGGGATGGGATTCAATCGCCCGGGCCAGGGAGCGGATGCGAAGGCGGGTCGTCTCGGCGTCGGTCCTTGCGGGCGCGGGCATTTCCGGCGTCCAGATCTCCGCCCCGTCCAGAAGGACGCGAAGACCCCCGAGCGTCAGCGATCCGCCGGGTTCCCTCTTGAACGGCTCCCCTTTTCGCAGACCGAGTTGTCCGAAGCTTGTCCCCGGAGGCAAATCGATCAATAGGTTCAGGGGGCCCCGGCCGATCTCCGGAAGACCCAGGCACAGGAGGAGGTCCGGGCCGGACCCCGCGTAACAGGACCGTTCGAAAACCGCCAGGACTTTCGGGGCCGGGACGCGGGAGGTCCCGCTCCCGGGGGTCTCATCGCGGGCTCGAACCGGCGTATCCGATAGTCGGTCCAACACCCGGAGGGCCCAGGGCGTGATGGTCAGGGCGCGTATCCAGCGATCGGCGGTGATTTGATGGGGTCTCCCCGTAACATCCCGTTATCCGGAATCGAGCGCATTTTCATCGGCGGGACGGTTCCCGTCAATCCATTGACCCCTTTACCACGCCGGGATTCATGGAATTCGGAAAGAGGAACGATAGGGGAAAAGATGCTAAACTCGTACGGAGTTTGCCGCGCGGCGGGTGATTCCGCGTCGCCGCGAGAGAAAAGCTCCCCCCTGTCGAGTTGCCACGTGCCGAAGCCAAGCCTGGGTCTAATCCTCCAACCTGTTGTTATCTTTTGGCTTGTTTCGCTAATGCCGCCTCCGGTTTCAGCCGGGGGCCACACCGCCGTGCGCGTTGTGACGGTTTCCGACCGAAAGGCGGCTGAAACCATCCTGTCCCGATTGGCCAAGGACGCCCCTTTGGCCCTGGGGGCGAGAGGGATCGCCAGGGTGCGGACGTTGTTGGAAAAGCAGGTCCGAGCGCTTCCGCCTGAAGTCAGGATCGACCTGGCGGATCTCCCCCTGGGGGGACATACGCAAATTGTGCCCGACGGGGAGGCCTACTCGATTTATCAACGGTCCACGTTTGATTTTTACCGCCAGGCCTGGGCGTTGCACAAAGCGGGCAAGAACGTCAAGGCGCTCCGCAAGGTGGAAAGAGACTTGATTCTCAATCCGGACCACGCAAAGGGTCTGGCCCTGATCGGGAGGATCTATGAACAACGCCGTGAATACCGGCGGGCGTCGGAGGCCTATCAGCAGCTCATCGGGTTTCATCCCAATTCCAGTCTCGGCTATCGGATGATCGGACGGATTTTCGAATTGGAGAAAAGGTGGGACCAGGCCATCAAGAGCTACGAATTCGGCCTTGAACTGAACCCCCGGCAACACGATGTCTTGAATAATCTCGCTTTGCTGTATGCCGCGCGGCGGGGTGATCCGAAAAAGGGCCTTTCGTTGATTGAAAAGGCGTTGGCGTTGCGGCCGAAGACGGCGGGGTATTTGGACACCCTCGCGCAAATCCGAAAGAGGCTCGGGCTGAAGGGAGACCTTCGGACCGCGAAGTTGAAGGAAGCTTCGAAGAAGTTGAAGGAATCTTCGAACGGAAGAGCGAAGGCCGGGGCCGCGAAGGGATTGAAATCGGCGAGTTCGGCCGCGGGCCGCCCGGCGCGGAACAGGAAAAGGGGGGCCGCTTCGCCGAAGGTCGGTCCGCTCCCGCCTCCTCCCCGGGTTTCGCCCGATGGCTGGCCGCCGCCGAAGGCCCCGCCGGGGTTTCCGGCGTCGCCCCCTCTGCTGGTCGGCCCAAAACGGCGAAAGCCGAAGCCGCGGGCGGCGCCGCGGGAAAAAGGGTTCTTCGGCCGGGAGCTTTTCGTGATGAATCCCGCCTTGAAGAAAGAGGGCTGGGGAGAGCGCCCCTCGGGGGCCGAGGCGTCGCGGTTCGCCAAGGCGGGGAATGGGTCCTCGGCGAAAGCGGCGTCCGCCCCGGAGCGCATTCAGATCTTGGACGGCAGCGGCGATATGTCCGCTGCGCGCCGGGTGAAGACCCTTTTGACCTCGAAGGGGTTTCGGATCGCGCGGATCGGCAAGAGTGATAAAGGGCTATGGAGACGGACGGTCCTTTATTACAAAAAGGATTCCGAGCGGCGCGCCGAACAGGTGGCCGGCGCAATCCCGGGCCGTCGTCTTCTCTTGCGCCCCCTGAAATGGCGCTCCGTCTACGACATCATCCTGGTGGTGGGGAAGGACCGGGCCTCGCCTTGACCCATGGACCGTCCCGCGCGCGGATTCCCGCGCGGCATACTTGAAACTTACGGATTTTGAATTAGATAGAGAGTTTGGTTTGGTCCTGACGGGGAGGGGATCGGGGTGGGGAAGCGCGTCAAAGACTGGAAAGATCGGGTTGCCGCGGTGGACGCTTCCCTGTTGGCGCTGCTGGAGAAGCGCGCGGCCATTCTGCGGACCGTTTCGGCTGAAAAGTTGCCTCGGGATCTCAATCAGCTTGGACAGCGCGCCCTCACGAATCACCGCGGAGTATTTCCCGTGCGGGCCGCCAGGAGGGTCTTCGAGGAGATCGATCGCGGCGCCGCCTCCATCGTGGCGGAGCGCTTGGTCGCTTTCCTCGGGCCGGAAGGCACGTTTACACATCAGGCCGCCCTGGCCCGGTTCGGCGACTCCTGGGATTTTGCGCCCTGTGATGGTCTCGAAGACATCTTTCACCGGGTGGAGACCGGCGGGGCGTTGAATGGGGTCGTGCCGGCGGAGAACACGATCGAAGGCGTCGTCAGCCACACGCTGGATCTCCTGCTCGAAGCCGCCCTGGAGATTGTCGGGGAGATCGTGACCCCCATCGATCATTACCTGTTGTCCCGCGGGGAGTCCTTAACGCAGGTGAAAGAGGTCTTCTCGCATCCCCAGGCCTTCGGCCAGTGCCGGGCTTGGCTGACGACCCATCTCCCCGAGGCGAAGCTGCGGGAAACCTCCAGCACGGCCGATGGGGCCGCCCGGGCCCGGCGATCCAAGCAGGCGGCCGCAATCGCGTCCGACTGGGCGGCGAGGCGGTACGGCCTGTCGATCCTGGCGTCCAAGATTGACGGAAGCTCGGGGGCCGGGCAGAACATCACGCGGTTTCTGATCCTGGGCCGCGGGCCGGCCGCCCGGACGGGCCGGGACAAAACGTCCATCGCGTTCTCCGTGCGGCACGAAGTCGGCGCCCTCGTGCGGATGCTCGAACCGTTTTCAAAGCACCGGGTCAACCTGATGAAGATCGAATCGCGCCCCGGCCGGGAAAAGCCCTGGGAGTACACGTTCTACGTTGACCTGGAAGGGCATATCGGCGATCCCCCCGTCAAACGGGCGCTTCGGGAATTCAAGAAATCTTCGCGTTTTTTCAAGCACCTGGGCTCTTATCAGAGGGCCGATTCATGAGCGCCCCGATTGCCGCGGCCAAGACCCGGGACATCATCTTCTACGACGCCGGAAAGCCCATCGACGAGGTCGAGCGGGAGCTCGGGATCTCCGGGTCCGTCAAGCTGGCGTCCAACGAGAACCCCCTGGGGCCGTCTCCACAGGCGTTGAAAGCCATCAAGGGCGGGCTGGAGGGACTGAACCGATACCCGGACGGCGGCGGTTATCACCTCAAGCGGGCCCTGGCAGACCGGTTCGGGCTTTCACCCGAGAATTTCACGCTGGGCAACGGCACGAACGAGGTGTTGGAGAACATCGGCAAGGCGTTTCTGGACCCGGGGGACCAGGCCGTTATGGGGGACGCCGCATTTGTCGTGTTCCACATCGTCCCCCAGCTCTGTCAGGCGGAGCGCATTGTCGTTCCCCTGAGGGACTTCGTCAACGACCTCGAGGGAATGGCCGAGCGGATCACCTCTCGCACCAAGATGGTGTTTCTGGCCAACCCCAACAATCCCACGGGAACGGCCGTGGACGAGAAGCGGCTGGGGGCGTTCCTGGCGAGTGTCCCCGCCCGCGTCACCGTCGTCTTGGATGAAGCCTATGCGCACTATCCGACGATGTCCGGCTACCCCGACGGGTTCCGGTTCATTGCGGATTTCCCAAACCTCTTTGTTTTGAGAACTTTTTCCAAGGCCTATGGATTGGCGGGGATCCGCATCGGGTTCGGCGCGGGTCATCCGGATGCCGTCAAGGTGGTGGAAAAGCTGAGGGAGCCCTTCAACGTCAACAGCCTGGCGCTCGCGGCCGCCCTGGCGGCCTTAAAGGACGTTGATCACATAGAAGAATCAGTCCGGCTCAACGCCTCCGGCCTCGATTTCCTCTGCGGCCGTCTGGACGAAATGGGAATCCCATACGTGCCCAGTCAAGCCAATTTCCTCCTCGTCGAAGTGGGCGACGGGGTC
>JASLXW010000256.1 GCA_030740135.1 Nitrospinota bacterium | reverse complement strand
CCTCCTCTCTCTCTGTTGGCCCCTGGAACTCTACTCCCTACCCAAGGAGAGGTCTCACATCTATCTGAACCTATACACTTCACAGCGACGGCGGGTTCTCCCCGAGGGCCGAAGGGGTGATTTGCCTTCGGGATGGAACGCTGGCGTTTGAGCGGGAGGGCCTCCTGATCCTTCCCGATGGGGGGGCGATTTCCGTCTTCTCACCGGATCGGGGGTCCAAGGAGGTCCGGGACGAGAATGGAAAGCGTTATCGGATTCCTCCCGAATTTCACTTGGAGAAGGACACGGACAGCGGGCGGCGCTTTGTCGTTCCGGAGGGCGGCGCCGTCGTTCGGGATCGGGAGGGGCGCTATCACATCTTCCCGCCGGACGCCCGCCTCGAGTATGACGGACGCGGGCGTCCCTTCATTCTCCCGGCGGGAACGCATCTGGAAAAGGACGCGGACGGCCGGGGCTTCGTCGTTCCAGACGGCGGGCGTCTCGAGCGGGACGCGAACGGCCGCACGATCGTCGTCCCGCCGGGGGCTGAGGTTGTTCTCGACGATTTCGGAAGGGCTTACGTGGTCCCGAAGGGCATGCGCATCGTCTTTCTCCCCTCGGCGACCCGGCCGCCCCGTTACGTGGTCCTCCCGCCCGGGGCGGAGGTGGTGGAGGCCGGAGGCCGGGCCTACGTTGTCCCCAAGGGAGGAAAGCTTGTTCGCGAGGAGACCGACCGTTGGCCGCCGAGGTTCAAGGTCGTTTTCGGGGAAGAGGGGGAGTAAGCCCCCAACGCCGCTTCGGGGCCGGTGGGCTTTTCACGGCGGGCTGATCAGGATGAACCGCGCGTTGGCCGTTCCTGTTGGGGGAGATTCAACTCCCGCGCCTAAAGCGACCATTTCCTGATCCTAGAGGGTTTCTTCGTCTGAACGGGTTCGATGAGGGCCTTTTCGACCTCGGATTCCAGGTTTTCCCAGATGCGCTTGACCGTTCGCGCGAAGGCGGGGTCGGATATGCTGTCAAACGTGCGCGGACGGGCGAGGGGGACCTCGACCACCTCGATCACCCGTCCGGGCCCGGCTGAGAAGACCGCCACCCGGTCGCACAGCAGGACGGCCTCCTCCAGGTTGTGCGTCACATAGACGAACGTCTTGTTCTCCTTTTTCCAGAGTTCCTCCAACTCCTGCCGCATGAGGATGCGCGCCTGGGGGTCGATCTGGGCGAAGGGCTCATCGAGCAGGAGCACCTCCGGGCTTGTGGCCAGGGCGCGGCCGATGCCCGCGCGCTGCTTCATCCCGCCCGAGAGCTGCGCTGGGTAGAGGGTTTCCGTCCCCTCAAGGCGGACCTTGCCCAAAAAGAATTCCGCGATGCGCCGGTAGATGCGCTTGGGCGCGCCCTTGACCTCCGGACCGAAGCCCACGTTGCCCCGGGTGTATCGCCACGGCATCAGGGCGAAGTTCTGGAAGACCATCGCCGAGCGTTGCTCGCTCTTTTGGTCGCCGGTGAATACAATCGACCCGGAGGTGGGCTCCTTGATTTCGCCCAGAAGGCGGAGCAGGGTGGTCTTGCCGCACCCGTTGGGGCCGACGACACCGAAGAACGAGCCGTCCTCGATGGTCAGGTTGACCCCCTCCAGGGCGACCTTCTCCGTGTCCCGGTCGGTGTAGACATAACTCAGGTCCCGGACTTCGATCTTCATGACGAAAAAGTCCTCCATCCCGGCGGGATTCCCCAGGCCCGCTCCCTCCGCACGGCCCCCCCCCGCCCCCCCCTGCTAATCGCCTATGATACCATCGTCTCAACGGATGGCTCGTTCGTCCAGCCGATGATTGCGGTCAAAAAGCTCGGAACGGGGAGGGTAATCCTTGACCATTGATCTGCACGCTCACTATGTCCCGGGGGCCTATCTGCGTCTCATGCAAAAGGAGGCGGCGAGGTTCAACACCCGCTACGGCGAGGATGACGAGGGCCGGCCCTACGTCGAGCATCCCGGCAGGGGCCGCGCGTTCTTTACGAATGAATTCACGGACAAGGACGCCATCCGGGCGCGAATGGACAAGGCCCGGCTGGATCGCCAGATATTCTCCCCCCCGCCCCAGCTCTTCCACTACGACCTGGCGCCGGCGCCGGGACTGGAGATCGCCCGCCTCTGGAACGACTCGATGGCGGAGCTCACGGCCGAAGACCCGGAGCGGTTCTGCGCGCTGGCCTCCGTCCCGCTGCAAAGCCCCGAGGCCGCCGCGACGGAGCTTCGCCGGGCGGTGAAGGAAAAGGGCCTGCTGGGCGTCGAGATCGCGACCAACATCAACGGAAAATATCTGGATGAATCCGAGCTGGACCCGTTCTTCGAGGAAGCGGCGTCACTCGGCGCGCCCGTCCTGGTGCACCCGTGGAATCCCCCCGGGGGGGACCGGATGAGCGAATACGCCTTGTTCGAGGTGGCGGCGTTCCCGTTCGATTCGACCGTTTGTCTGATCCGTTTGATGTTGAGCGGAACGCTCGACCGGTTTCCCGATGTCCGGTTCTGCTTCGTTCACGCGGGGGCCTACGTGCCGACGCTTCTGGGCCGAATCCGCCGGGGCATGGAGGTCTATCCTGATATGGCCGGGAGCCTGAAGGCCGGGCCGGAGGAATACCTGAGGCGGCTCCATTTCGACACCATCATTCTGAGCGCCCCGGCCCTTCGTTTTGTCATCGATTGCGTGGGGATCGATCGGTTGTTCCTGGGGAGCGATCACCCCTTCGGCGTCGGGGACCCGGACCCGGTCGCCTCGGTCGAGGCTTTGGGCCTCCCGCCGGATCAGGAAGCGGCCATTATGGAAGGGAACGCGAAGAGGTTGTTGGGGGCGTAGCGCTTTCGGGGGGGGGGAAGGGGGGGGGCGGCCGGAATCCGCGCCCCCGGGGCGCCGTCAGACCTTCATCATCTTCGCGGCCTGTTGGATGGCGCGGATGATTTCGAAGTAGCTGGTGCAGCGGCAGAGGTTGCCCTCCATGAACTTCTTGATCTCCTTCTCGGTCGGATCGGGATTTTCGTCCAGGAGGGCCTTCGCCGTCATGATCATCCCCGGCGTGCAGTACCCGCACTGAAACCCGCCTTGGTCGATGAACGCTTCCTGGAGGGGATGCAGCTCCTCCTCGCTCGGGGCGAGGCCCTCGATGGTCTTGATGTCCGCGCCGTCGGCGAAGGGGGCCAGCATGACGCACGGGGCCACCGGCCGGTCGTCGCAAAGGACCGTGCAGGCCCCGCAGACTCCCAATCCGCACACCTCCCGGGGACCTGTCATCCGGAGTTGGTTGTGGAGGACGTCCATGAACGTGTGGTGAGAGCGGACGGTGATCCGGCGCTCCTCACCGTTCAGCGTGAAGCGAATTTCCCGTTCCATCAGGATGAGGCCTCCCGTGCTTCCTTGTCCCGAAGGGCGCGGAGCACCTTCTCGGGGGTGATGGGCAGATCGTGGATGCGCACCCCCACGGCGTCGAAAACCGCGTTGGCGACGGCCGGAGAGGGCGGGGTGATTGAAGTCTCGCCCGTCCCCCGGGCGCCGAAGGGTCCGTCTTTCAACGGCGTCTCGACCAGGATGTCCTCCATCTCTCCCGGGATTTCCTCGAACGAGGGGAGGATGTAGTCCACGAAGTGAGGGTTCAGGGGCTGTCCGTTGTCGAAGTTCAGGGACTCGAAAAATGTCTGCCCCAGTGCCATCGTGGCCGATCCGGAGACCTGCTCGCGGCAGCTCTTGGGGTTCAGGGCTTTGCCCACGTCCACCGCGTTGACGAACTTGCGAAGCTTCACGACGCCCGTTTCGGTGTCCACTTCCACCTCGGCCGCCCCCGCCGCGGGAAACCAGAACACCGTCGTCAGCTCCTCGAGCGCCAGGCCGGTTTCCTTGTCGAGCTTGCCGCCTTTGGTCTTGAGGACCCCCCGTCCGAGGATGTTCCCGCCGTCCATCCCGAAATAGCCTTGGATGACGTCCTGGATCGAGATACTCCGGTCCGGATCGGTCTTCGGAAACACCCGCCCTTCCCGGATGTCCAGGTCTTCGGAGGCCGACTCCAACAGGTCGGCGGCCAGATCGCAGATCTGCCTTTTGGCATCGACGGCCGCCATGCTCACGGCCGATCCCACGTGGAAGGTGGACCGGCTGGAGTTCGTCATCTGGTCGTAGGGCGTCACGTTGGTGTCCGGGTGGACGATCCTCACGCCGTCGAAAGTCGTTCCCAGGGTCTCGGCCGCGATTTGGGCCATGACGGCGTCGGACCCCTGGCCCATGTCCACGGTGCTGCAAAGGACGGAGACGCTCCCGTCGTTGTTGACCGTGATAAAGGCGCTCGAGGTCGTGGGCGTCACGGTGCTCTTGATGGCGACGGCCACGCCCCGGCCCACCTTGACGTGCGCCTCCGCGGCGGGTTCGGGCGGCTTGTCCCAGTCTATGGCCTCGGTGGCCTGGCGGAGGTTCTCCTTGAAGTCGATCTCTTTCATGATCGAGGTCGTGATGAATTCATCCCCCGGCTCGATCAGGTTCCGGTCCAGGAACTCCCGGCTCTCGATGCCCAGGGCGCGCGCGATGATGTCGTTTTGCTGCGCGTAGGCCCACGAGACCTGCGCGACGCCAAATCCGCGAAACGGTCCGGACGAGGGCTTGTTGGTCAGAACGCAGTGGGAATCAACCCAGGCGTTGGGCATCTTGAACGGCCCGCACGAAACGTACCCGCAGTTCTTGGCCACCCGGGGGCCGATGTCGGCGTAGGCCCCGGTGTCCAGGTAGATCTCCGTCTTCCGCGCCCGGAAGAGACCGTCCCGGCCGACGCCGGTCTTGATCTTGACGAGGGAGGCGTGCTTGACGCATTCCAGGAAGCATTCCTCCCGGGACAGCGTCAGCCGGACCGGCCGGCCGGACTTCCAGGCCAGACAGGCCGTTACCGGCTCGATCCGGGCGTAGGTCTTGCTGCCGTATCCGCCCCCGAGGTATCCGGGAATAATGATCCGGACGTTGCCCACCTGCGTCCGGAAGACCCGCGCCACGGAGTTGCGCGCGAGGAAGGGGTTCTGGGTGCTGGACCAGATGGTGACCCGGTTGCCCCGTTCGACCTTCGCGACGGCGTTGTAGGGCTCGAAGGCCACGTGCTGCGTCGTCGGGGTGGTGAACTCGTGCTCGAAGACGTGGTCCGATTCGGCGAACCCTCCCTCCACGTCCCCGTAGCGCAGCCGGTACTGGTTGCAGATATTGGTGCCGGGGATGGGGCGGATCGTCTTCAGGTCGGCGAACCCCTGGGACGGGGGCTCCAGGATTCCGTGGATGAGAGGCGCCCCCTCGGCCAGGGCGGCCTCGAGGTCCGTCGCGGCGGGGATCTCCTCGTACTCCACGTCGATGAGACCGAGCGCCTCCTCGGCCGTGTCGATGTCCGCCGCGGCGACGGCCGCCACGCGGTCCCCCACGTAGCGCACCTTGTCGAGCGCGACGACGGGTTGATCGTGATAGACCGGCCCGTAGGTCGGGGTGAAGCGGTCGTTTCCGATGAAATCGTCCCGGGTCAGCACCCCGAAAACCCCGGGCAGCCGCTCTGCCCGGGAGGCGTCGATGTGGCGAATCCGGGCGTGGGGATGGGGGCTTCTCAGGACCAGGGCGTGGGCCGCCCCCGGCACTTCGAAGTGCATCGTGTAGACGCCTTCGCCCCGGACCTTGGATTCGGCTTCGGGGCGGATCTCGGACAGGCCGATGGTCACGTGGCTCATGGTTCCTCCGCTCTCATGCGGTCCCGTTTTCGCCGATGGCCCGCTTCACGATGCGGCGGGCGAAGACGCGCGCGAGTTCTTTCTTGTACCAGGCGGATCCCCGGGAATCCTCCATGGGGTCCACGCGGGCGAAGCAGTGCTCGGCGATCTCGTGGATGAGGGCGTCGTCCAGGCGCCGGCCGGCCGCCATCTCCGGGACCCCGGGCACGCGAAAGGGGATTTCCGTCACGGACCCGAAAATGATCTCCAGCGAGCGGCACGTCCCGTCCTCTTCCTGTTCCTGGACCAGTCGCTGAAACTTTTCATAGTCGATCCTTGAAAAAAAAAAGTTCACAAAAATCTTCACGAAAAAGCTC
>JASLXW010000255.1 GCA_030740135.1 Nitrospinota bacterium | reverse complement strand
CGGATCGATTCAGGGGGGGGTGAGAATAAATTCGATGGGATGGGAGGGGGCCCTTATACAACCCTCGGGTTTTCGGCCTCTGAGACCGGATGGAAAGGATTCAGGCGGTGGATGAACCCTCTCGCGGGGCGGACGCTTTGTCATCCCGGAATTCTGGATATCCCCCACAGGAACAGGAGGGCCAACAAGAATCCGGCGAGAACGGTCACCACGATCGCGGTCCTGATTTGGATGAATGTGCGGCGGACCCGGGGGGCATCCCCCGATCGAGACGGCTCCGTGTTGAGGAGTTTCACGTTCAAGCGATGCCTGCGAAGGAGGCTCGAAGCTGCCTTGTGGGATTCGGCGTCCGTTACGACGAGCCGAAGCTCGATGCCCTTCCCCTTCAACAGCGCCTTCCAACGGCTGGGCGTTTTTTCGTCGCGCAAAGATTCGACGGTCTCCATCCAATATGCGATTCGTTTGTTCCCGCGCAGGACCAGGGCGTCCGGAACAGGCCCCGTCCATTGGGGTGGGTGATCCTTCAAACGGCTCACATGGGGAGAGTACACATCTTCTCCGCGGCTCGTGGCACGATCGACCAGTTGTTGAATCGGATCCTGTTTCGCCCGCTGGGGGCGTTTCGGCCGTTGCGTGCGCCGGATCAGGGCCCCCGCACGGGCAACAAGCTCCCTTTGTTGGAACGGCTTGGTCATGTAATCGTCCGCATACCCGCTCAGGCCGATCTCTATATCCTCCAGGCTGCTTTTCGCCGTGAGCATCAGGATCGGAATGTGCGCTGTATGCGGCTGGTTCGCGAGTCGCCGGCAAACCTCGTAGCCGTCCAGGCTCGGCATCATGATGTCGAGAACGATGAGATCGGGAGCGTCCCGCTCGGCAAGGGCAAGGCCTTCCTCCCCATCCGCCGCTTCGATGACTTGGTGCCCTTTCTCCGTCAGGATCGCGTTCACCAGGCCCCGGATGTCCGGGTCATCGTCGACGACCAGGATCTTGGCTCGCGGGGGAGCCGCTTTCGAGGCCCTCACGATTGTGTCCGTGCGGTCGGGATCCGAAATCCCGGGAGCAGGGGGGGGTGTGTTCCCGCTCCGGCTCAGCGGGGCGTTTTTCATCCGGAGCGCGTGTTTTGGAGAGGGTCGAAGCGCTTCCCTCTTTCAGGATTTGGAGTTGGCGCGCAATTCGGGGAAGAAGCTCTTCGTTGGAAAAAGGCTTGGTGAGAAAGTCGTTCGTCCCCGCGTGAAACGCCCGGTCGATGTCTTCTTCGTCTCGCAGAGCGGACACGGTGATGATCTTGATTTCCTGGCTCCGGCACGCGTCTCGGAGGCTTTCGATCAGCTCATACCCTGAAATTTCAGGCATATTGAGGTCGATCAGAATGATGTCCGGCTTGAAAGGAAGCTCCTTCTCCAATGCCTTGACGGGATCGGTGGCGCCTTCGACCGCGTATCCCGCATCGCTCAGAATCGTCGTGATCAAAGAAACCATATCGGGGTCGTCATCAATGACGAATATGTTGGCCGGCGGCCGTTTTTGAACGGACGAGAGGGTGTTCATCACCAGGTCTCCCCGAATCAAAGATCCCGAAAAGGGTTCTCCGGGACGCTTGGGTGAAAAAGGCCTTTTGATTGAAACCTGAGCGCGCCGGCCAACCTAGATTAATGACCTAAAATTATACTGTGTCGTGTCGAAAGGCGACTGAAATTCAGCCGGTGGGGTTCAGGGCGCCCGTTGCGAATCCACCTCCCTCTCCCGGGACAAAATCGAGTCGGGGGCGATGGGTGACAACCCCCGGTTCAATCCGGCGGGGGGGTGCGAACCAACAGGAGCGCCGGCCGACTCCAGGACGGGAAGCAGCGCCTTGTCCACGGATGCGGGACCGCCCGGACACCCGGTGGCGTAAGTGACGCCGGATTCCAGGAGACCCCGGACGAGCGCCTCCATACCCGTTCAGCTCGACCTCCCGACCCGCGGGGGCCGGAAGGGTTTTCATCCGGTCTTGGTTCACGTACGATTCCCCCTCAACGCATCAATTCGGCTTTTTGTATCAGCAGCGGGCTTCGGCCCGCCCCATCGTCGGGAACAGGAGGCCCTCGGACGTGCCCGCGAAATGGAAGGTCCTCATCAATGAGCCTTGGGACACAACCCTCGAGACCCACCAGGCGCTCGAAGACGCCGGTTGCGAGCTGATCCTGGGCGTTCCCAACTGGGAGACGACCCGGCCCTGCTACGATGAGGACCAGCTCGCCGAGATGGCCCGTGATGCCGACGCAGTGATGGGCGCGTCCCGGGAGCGGTATACGCGGAAGTTCTTCGAGTCCTGCCCGAACCTTCGGACCCTCTCGAAATACGGAATCGGGACAGAAAAGATCGATGTCGACGCCGCCACCGAGGCCGGCGTGCTGGTCGGGTACACCCCCGTCCCCGAGAACGTCGATTCGGTTTGCGAGTACACCCTGACCCTGATGCTGAACCTCGTCAAGCGGCTGGACCAGTCCCGGGACTTCCTGCGCGAGGGCGGCTGGCGGGGGGCCGATTGGATGCCCGCCGCCCTGGGCGACCTCACGGTGGGGCTCGTCGGGTTCGGACGGATCGGCCAAGCCCTCGCCCAAAGGCTCACCGGATGGGCCGGGTGCGTGATTGCCCACGATCCTTTTGTTCCGGACGATGTCTTCCGCGCCGCGGGCGTGGAGGCCGCCGGCCTGGACGCCCTCCTCGAGCGCTCCGATGTCGTCACCCTTCACCTGGTCGTCACCCCGCAAACCCGCGACCTTATTGGCGAGGAAGCCCTGCGCCGGATGAAGCCCACGGCCTATCTTGTGAACACCTCGCGGGGAGAGGTCGTGGACGAGGACGCCGTGGTCCGCGCGCTCCGGCAGGGGTGGATCGCCGGGGCTGCGCTGGACGTCTTCCGACGGGAGCCCCCCGCGATGGATCACCCGCTGAGGTCGCTGCCCAACGCCGTCCTGACGCCGCACTTCGCCTGGCTGACCGAGGGCGCCTTGCGAAGCATGGTCCGGGCCGCCGCCGAAAACCTCCTGGCCGCCCTTCGGGGCGAGGTCCCCCGCCACCTCAAGAACCCCGAGGCGTTGCCGCGCTGGCGGGAGCGGTTCGGAATTCCCGGATAGGCCCCCGGCCGGGACGCCCTTTTCCCGGACTTCAGCGAAGACGCGGCAGACGGCCCCCGACCGCGCTCCAGTCCGGGTAGGGGTCGTCGTGGGCGCACTTGAGATCGAGGATGCAGGGGCGGTCCGAAGCCAGCCCGCGCCGGAGGGCGGGAACGAGCCCTGCCGGGGAATCCACGCGGAGTCCCAGCCCCCCCATGGCCTCGGCCAGCGCCGCGAAGTCCTGGACGGGCGTGCGGTCTTCGAACGTCCGGCCGAAGTCCTCGAGTTGAAACTGGCGGACCATCCCGAAATGTGCGTCGTTCATCACCACCAGGACCACGGGGAGGCCCTGGCGGACCAGCGTCGGAAAATCGGCCAGGGACATCCAGAGACCCCCGTCGCCCACCATGGCGACGACGGGCCGGTCCGGGTGGCAGAGCTTGGCCGCGGACGCCGCGGGCAGGCCGAACCCCATCCCGCTCCAAACGCCCGAATGCTGAAAGGACGCAACGTGCGGCGCGGGCGTGAGCTTCCAGGCCCAGTAGCTGGCGTGGCAGACCTCGGAGACGAAGATGCCCGCCTCGGGCAGCGTCCGGAAGATTTCGTTCACGGCCCATCCCTGATGAATCCGGCCCGGCCGGCGGCGGGAAAAGCGGCGGACGTGATTTTGGAGGTGACGCCGGACGGCTTGGCAGCCTTTTTGAAACACCTTTTCATCCCACCGCGAGCGCCCCGGGCCGTCTTCCCGGATCGCTTCGAGGAGCGCCCCGAGGCCCCGGCCGAGATGGCTGTTTTCGGCGACCCGTGCGCCTTCGAGGCGGCGGCGTTTCACGTCCGTCCCCAGCAAAAACTTGGACGCGGTCCCGGTTTGAGCGACCACCTGTTTCCAGAAGGCGCTCTCCGCCCGCAGGCCCGCCACGAGGACGGCGTCGGCCGCCCGGAGGACGGTCTTCACCCAGGGGTCCGTGCTCCAGAAGCAGAGGTGGCCCGCGGACCATGGGTGGCGGGCGGGAATCGCGCCCAGGGCGTCGCGGGCGACGACGACCGGCGCCCCCAGGGCCTCGGCCAGGGAGGCGACCTCCGCGGCGGCCCCGTCCCGCAGGACGCCCTTGCCGGCGAAGACGACGGGCCGGCGGGCCCGGAGAAGCCCTCCGGCGATATCCCGAATCGCCTGCCGGGAAGGGCGCGGCGGGGGAGGGGGGGCCGCTTGGGCCGGGGGGTTGGGAAGCGGGGGAAGCGGGGTGGGCGGAAGCTTGAAGACGTCCAGGGGAACTTCCACGAAGACCGGCCCGGGCCTTCCGGCTTGTGCCTCGTGGAAGGCCCGGCGCATGACCGGAAAGACGCCCTCGACCGACTCGATGCGGGCCGTCCATTTGGTCACGTCCCGAAACGTACGGGTCAGGAAATCCGGCCGGCCGACGCCGTGAAAGGTTTCCGGAGGCGCCCCCCGGGGCACGGCGCCCGCGATCTGGACGACCGGCGAGGCGGCGTCATAGGCTTGGGCCATGGCGGTGAGGGCGTTGGTCGCCCCGGGTCCGCCGGTGAACAGGCAGACCCCGGCCCGGCCGGTGAGGCGGCCGTAGGCGTCGGCCATCTGGGCGGCGTTGGCCTCGTGGAGGACGCCCACGTGCCGGATGGGGGAATCGCGAAGGGCGTCGTAGATCGGGAAGACGTGCCGGCCCGGCAGGCCGAAGATCACACGCACGCCCTGGGCCTTCAGGGCCTCGACGACGGCCTGTCCGGCGGTCCATGTTTTCCGGGCGGTCATGTCTTGGAATTCTCCGGCAATCGGGGTCCGTGAATGTTTGAAAGGGAGTCGAGATGATCCGGTTCAAAGAAGTGGGCTCGCAAGAGATTGGGGTCAGGTCTTGAATTATCAGATTGCGTTTATCCCTTGTTCACGATTCTGCTAATCGTTGTGTAGTGCAGGCCAAGGTGTCGGCCGATCTCCGAAAGGCTGTAACCGTACAGGAAATGCGTTTGGTGAACGGCCCGGTCCCGTTCCGCCCGCCCCTTCCATCCACCCTTAATAAGCGCCTCGGCCAGCGTCGGACGATGGGCCAAACGCTGCGCCTTCGGCACTTCCCCCGAGGGAGCCGCCCCTTCCAGAAGGGGGCGCAACCCCTCCATGAACCTTGGGCTTCCAAGAACCAGTTGTCCCCGCACCTCGCACCAAGGCGAGGAGGCGTCAACCCCTTCTTCCACAAACCTCTGGTAACTGCGCCGCGCCTCTCCCTGTTTCCTTCCAAACTGCTCCAAGACCCACGCTGAGTGTAAGAAAGCCGGCCCCGGCCTCAGTCCCGCCGTCGCCCGATAGCTGCTCCAGCGGTACTCTTCGGGGCGGGCTACTTCTCCCGCGCGAACCGGATTCAGAACGATGTAGCGGCACAACTCCAGCAGATAACTGTCCCGGTCAACCACAATCGCTTTGAAGCGCCCCTGAAACAGGTGCCCCACTCGGTTATGACGGCGATTGAACCCCTGCGTGTACACGCCGTTCAACTGCCGCATGCCGTGAGAGAGGTTTCCTTCGGGGGTTTCGATGAGCAAATGGTAATGATTGTCCATCAGACAGTACGCGTGGCAAATCCAGTGGAACCGCACCACGACCCTATCCAGGGCCGAGAAAAAGGCGCGACGGTCTTCGTCATCTCCGTATATCGCACAACGGGCATTCCGCCGGGAGGTCACGTGGTAAATGGCGCCTGAGAATTCAATGCGGAGTGGTCGGACCATGGGGAACCTAAGATACCACCCAAAATCTTATAATTCAAGACCTGACCCTATTTTGACTCCTATTTCCACTCTATGTTCACTATGTTCACTATGTTCACCATTTTTCCATTTTTTCCAAGAGAACGCATTGAAAACAAATGAGAAGAGTTATTACCGAAAGTTTTGGATTGAGGTCATGAAAAAGGCGGCGTAACCTTCCGTGTCGGAGGACAACCCACACGTTCCTGGTTGGAGCCAGGAGGAAGGAGACG
>JASLXW010000254.1 GCA_030740135.1 Nitrospinota bacterium | reverse complement strand
GCAAGGGCAGGCCGTGCCCCGCCGTCAGGCTGTCCCCAAAGGCCAGAATCGTGAGGGTCCGACGCATTGCGCCCGCATGGACGGCGGAACCCGTTTGCGTCAACAATAACAAGATGAGGATTGGCGTGAGGTCCATCCACGCGGAACGCGATGGACCCCCGCCGGCTCGCGGGCGGCGTCTCATGTTCGAGGCGTTTTGCCTTGTTGAAGGAAATTCGATGTTGAATCCGGTTCGGCGGGGAAACCTCCGCGCGCGCGGGGAATCCCGCCCGCGCCGGCCCGGGCGATCCGGATAACCGTTCCCATGAAGCCTCTCGTTCTTCTCGACGATATCCACTTGACGTTAACGGGCGGCAGCGGCCCCGTCAAGATTCTGCGCGGGGTCGATCTGCGCCTTTCGCCCAGGGAAACGCTGAGCGTCGTCGGTCCGTCCGGCTCCGGAAAGACCACCCTGCTGATGGTGATCTCCGGCCTGGAGAAGCCGACCTCCGGCCGCGTCCTTGTGGCCGGGCGGGATCTCGGCCCGCTCGACGAGGACGAGCTGGCCCGGGTCAGACGCGAGCACATCGGCATCGTCTTCCAGTCGTTTCACCTGGCGCCGACCCTGACGGCCCTCGAAAACGTCGCGTTGCCGCTGGAATTCGTCGGTGCGAAAGACGCCTTGGCCCGGGCCGCCGAGAGTCTGGAGGCGGTGGGGATGGGCGGGCGCGTCAAGCATTATCCCGCTCAGCTTTCGGGCGGAGAGCAGCAGCGCGCGGCCATCGCCCGGGCGTTCGTCGCGCGGCCGTCCATTCTTCTGGCGGATGAGCCCACCGGGAACCTCGACGCCGAAACCGGCGGGCGGGTCATCGATTTGCTCTTCTCCCTCCAGAAGCGGTATGGGACGACCATGATCTTCATCACCCACGACCCCTCCGTGACGCCGCGTTGCGACCGCCACGCGCTCATGCGGGACGGCGTCCTTCGCCCGGCCGGCGGGGAGGAGCCGCCACCATGAGGGCGGGCCGGGACCTGGCGTTGGCGTTGCGGCTGGCCGGGCGCGAGATGCGCGGCGAGCCGAAAGGGTTCGGGTTGTTCCTGGCCTGTCTGGCCATCGGCGTCGGTGCGATGACCGCGGTCGGAACCCTTTCCGATTCGGTCGGCGAGGCCTTCCGAAAGGACGCCCGAAAACTGTTGGGCGGGGACCTGGAACTGAGCCAAAGCTACCGGCGTCTGCGGACCGAGGCGCTCCGCTTCCTGAGGGCGCGGGGCCGGGTCTCCGAAGGGGCCCGGATGCGGGCCATGGCGCGCTCCGCCGGCGGCAATCCCTCTCTGGTCGAGCTGAAGGCGGTGGACGGCGCTTACCCGCTTTTCGGCGAGCTGAAACTCAAGTTGGGCGGGAGCGCGGCCGCGGCCCTGGCCGAGCGGGATGGAGTGTTCGGGGCCGTTGTCGATCCGGCGCTGCTGACGCGGCTCGCGGTCGAAGTCGGCGACCGGATCCGGCTCGGGGGCGCGGAGTTGCGGATCACCGGCGTCATCGCGCGGGAACCCGACAAGGCGAGCCGGTTCTTCCAGCTCGGCCCCCGGCTGATGGTGGGGCTGGAGGCGCTGCCCGGGACCGGTCTCATCCGGCCCGGGAGCGTGGTCTTCTATTTTTAGAAGGTGCGGCTGGCCGAAACGTCGAGCGTGGACGCCGTTAAACGGGAGCTCAAGACCCGGTTTCCCGGCGCAGGCTGGCGGGTCCGGGAGTACGGATCGGCCACGGCCCGCCTCGAGTATTTCTTCGAGCACATGACGCTCTATCTCACCCTGGTGAGTTTCGCCACCCTGCTGGTCGGCGGGATCGGTGTGGCGGGCGCCGTCAGAAGCCACCTGGAGAGTCGAAGCGACTCGATCGCCGCGATGAAGTGCCTGGGCGCGAGCCGCGGGCTGATCGTTTCGGTCTACCTGTTTCAGACGCTGGCGCTGGCATTGGCGGGGAGCGCATTGGGGATCGGGGGCGGGCTGGCCTTTTCGGCGGCGGTGTTCTCCCTGATCGCGGAAAGTTTCGGCGTCGCGGCCGGCGTTGCGATGGACCCGCGGACCCTCGGGACGGCGGCGGCCTACGGCGTCCTGACGGCGCTCGCCTTCTCGCTCTGGCCCCTGTCCGCCGCCGGGGCGATTTCTCCGGCCCGGCTCTTTCGCGGCTATACGGACGTGGCGCCCCGGAAACCCTCCTTGCGTGCGGGCGCTGCTGTTGTTCTGACCTTGTCGGCCCTCTATGTTCGACCTGGAGTTTCACCGGAGACGGCCGGTTGACGGCGGGGTTCGCGGCGGCGGCGGCCGGGAGCGCCGTCCTCTTCCGGGCCTTGGCCGGGCTGATGATGAAGGCGGCTGCCTCGGCGCCGGCGCCCAAGGGGCCGCGGCTTCGGCAGGCTCTGGCCAACCTGCACCGCCCGGGCGCGTTGACGGCGAAGGTCTTCTTCTCGCTGGGCCTCGGGTTGACCGCCCTGGCCGCCGTGGCCCTGGTGGAGGGAAATTTGCGGAACCGGATTGAGCGGGCGCTTCCCGAGGTTGCGCCGTCGTACTTTTTCCTGGACGTTCAGCCTTCGCGGATTGAAGAGTTCAGAAGAGTCGTCCGGTCCGCGCCGGGGGTGTCGCGGATGGAGAGCCGGCCGTTGATCCGCGGCCGGATTGTCCGGATCAACGGTGTGCCGGCGGACGAAGCCCGGATCGACCCGGATGTGGGCTGGACGTTGCGGAGAGACCGGGCGATGACGTACGCGGCGAAGATGCCGGAGGGGACGGTTGTGACCGAGGGCGAGTGGTGGCCGGAAGACTACCGGGGCAAGCCGCTGCTCTCATTGGATCAAAGGATTGCGAGAGGGTTCGGCGTGGGGGTGGGCGACAGCCTGACGCTTTCGATTCTCGGGCGGGAAATCCGGGCCCGGATCGCCAGCCTGCGGAAAATCAACTGGGCTTCGTTGGGCCTGAATCACGTAATCGTCCTCGCGCCCGAGGCGCTGGATGGCGCTCCGGTGACCTACCTCGCGACGGCCTACGCAGCGGATGAGACGGAATCGGCCCTGTTCAGGACCGTCACGCGGCGGTTCCCCAACGTCGTGCCGATGCACATCAAAGATGTCCTCAGGGACGTGGGGGAGATCTTGCGAAAGATCGGTCTCGCGGTGAGGGCCATGGCCTGGGTGACCCTCGCGACGGGCCTGCTCGTCCTGGTCGAGGCGCTCCGGGCGAATCTCAAGAGCCGCCACTACGAGGCGGTGATCTTCAAGGTCGTCGGCGCCACCCGGAGGGACATCATTCTTTCCCTGGCGGCCGAGTTTTCTCTTCAGGGATTGGCGACGGCGCTGCTCGCGTCCCTCCTGGGGACCTTGATCTCATACGCCTTCGTCGAGTGGGTCCTTCGGTCGCCCTGGACCTTCCTGCCCGTTCCGCTCATCACGATCGTCGCGGGGGGGGCGGGCGCGACCCTGGTCCTGGGTCTGGTCGGCGCCCGCGGCGTCCTGGGCCGAAAGGCCTGGCCCGTCCTCAGGAATGAGTGAGAAGTCGGGATTCCTCTCTCATGACGGGAACCGGAAACCCCATCTCCGAGGCTAAAGGTTCGACGCGTTCCGGGAGGCCCCCCAGAGGAGCTTCCGGGCGATCCATCCCTCGTCCCCGTCGGCGTGGCGGACTTTCAGCCAGCTTCCCCGCTTTCCCACCACGAGGAACGGGACGCCTTTGTCGGCCGTGAAGATGGCCGGGTGGTCTGCGCTCGGTCCTTTTCTGATGTTGGCGGATTTGACCTTGACGATGACCGCGTGTTTGCCGTCGGTCAGGCCTTTATGGACCCAGTCTTTATATCCCTCATAGTCACGGACTTTGAGCCATCGCCCCCTGCGTTTGATGACCCGGTACGGGTAGTTCTGCGGAGCGGTCCACACCTTTTTGAACCTTGTCCCCGGCCCGGAGCGGACGTTGGCGGTTTTCGATTTTATGCGCACCACCTGGGCCGCCGTCGAGACGCCGGGGGCGAAGGCGAGCGCGGCCAGACTGATGAACGCCCAGATCCAAGCCGCATGGAACGGCCGATTCAATTTTCCACGCAAAACGTTCCTCCTCCTCGCATGGGGGGGCCGTCGGAAATCCCTGGAGTGAATTCCAGGCCGGGGCGAATCCCCTCTGTGATGCCGGTGTATGGTTCTCTGCCGGATAGCGGCCTCCGCGCTATGTTTTGAAACTCAGTCGCCTAAAGAGGCGATTGGATTGAGAGCGGGAGAGTTAAGACAGTCCAACATGGCTCAAATGAGTCTTCTGAATGCCCAAAGCGCCGAGCCCCACGGGAGACTCAGCTTCTTCGAAATGAATCACAAACTACATTAATGATTATATCATAACCAATTAAATTAATTGCCATTAAAATATCTGATTATTTCTAGACCCTTAGATTGACTGTGATAACACAAGAACCTATCTCAAAATCCAATTTTACACTCCTTGGGCCTTTTATCCTCATTCCCGCGAAAGCGGGAATCCAGTGCAAGCTTTTCTGGATGCCCGCTTACGACATGCGGGCATGACGGTTAGGGCACGACCAATTTTTTGGATGGTTTCCGCTAGATCTCGCGCAAATCCTGCGGCGAGACGCTCAGGCGCTCGGCCCCGGAGGGTGTCACCCGGTACGGGTCGCCCACCCAAAGGCCCCCGCCTTCCGGAAACGCCGTATGGGGATGAAGGATCATGTGCATCCCCGCCGCCAGCGGGGTCTCGTTCGTTGGACCGAGGAAGGGCGCCTCCACGATGTCGAGCCCCTGGCCGTGGCCGGGATGGTTCCCCTCTTTCAGCTCGGCGGCGGCGACGGTCTCTGTGACGGCCCGGGCGACGTCGCAGGCCGGGGCGCCCGGCTTCAGGGTCTCCTCGGCCCGCTGAAGCGCACGGTGCAGGACCTCGTACGTCCGCAGGACTTCCTCCCTGGCCGGTCCGAGGGTGACGGTCCGGATGAACTGGCTCCAGTACCCGCCCGAGGCGCAGTGCTCGATGCAGAAGATGACCGCGTCGCCCTTTTCGAGCGTCCGGTCGGCCATGTCCCAGAAGCGGTTGACGGGCCGCTCGCCCGAGCCGACGATGAAGAAGACCTCCTCGGCCCCTTCGAGGCGGAGAACGTGCTCGACGTCCGCCAGGACTTCGTACTCCTTGCGCCCGGGCACGACGGCTTCGCAGAAGGCCTCGACAGCGAGGTCGCCGGGCCGGACGGCCTCTCCAATCAGCCCGAACTCCTCGTCGCTCTTGATGCACCGGACCGCTGACCTGCCCCCCTGAAACCGGTCCAGTTTCAGGGGGGCAGGTCAATGTTCCTGAACCTGTTCGAGGAGATGGGGGGACGAGCCTGCTCTCTCCCGAGGAGATGGCCGACGGCCTCTACGCGGCGGGTTTCCGCGACATCGAGGAGCACTTCGTCGAAGCCGGCTCGCAGGTGGTCGTCCTGGGACGAAGGCCGGGGTGAAGGGGGGGCGGGCGGGGGGGGGGGGGGGGGGGGGGGGGGGGGCGCCCCCCCCCAAAAGCCGTCCGAGGCCTCAATCTCGGATTCAGGAACGCCGCCTTTCGAATTGCTTCACTTTCGCACACGAAATCTGATACGCTTAAGAAACAAGACAACCGCGATATCCGGCAATTCATTCATCACAGCGCGGGTGTCCCCGCTTGCTCTCAGTCAAGCGGGTTTTCGGGTGCGGTAGGGAATGGGTGGTGAGAATCCATGAGCAGGAGGACAAAAGGAAAAAATTCACGCTCATCACATCTTTATGGGCCGCCGCCGTTTTGTGCGCCTGGGCGCCGGTGTCGGCCGCGGAGAAGGTCAACCTCGGAATGGACTGGATCCTGAGCGGAAGGCACGGGGCCTGGTTCGCCGCGGTGGACCAGGGCTTTTTCAAGGAGCAGGGGCTGGACGCGAAGATTTCACGCGGCTGGGGTAGCTCCGACGGGATCAAGAAGCTGCTCGCCCGAAACCACAAAATCGTCTTCAATGACATTGGGTCCATGGTCAAAGCGCTGGGGCAGGGCGTGGACAAGATGCGGGTCTTGGCCGTCATGTACGGGAGCCATCCCGCCACGTTCTTCAGCCTGAAAAAGTAGAAGATC
>JASLXW010000253.1 GCA_030740135.1 Nitrospinota bacterium | reverse complement strand
GAACCTGGACTACCTGACGCCCGCCCAGGACCTGGAAACATTCAAAAAAACGGCCCCCGTGTCTCATATGTCTTGAAGCCATACACCTCCTTGACTTCCGAGAGGCGACCGAAGTATCGTGGCGACGCCCGCGGGGGGCCTCCTCGCGGTGGTCCGGCCCTCGGCGCCGGGGGGAAGCCCGCGTCACGGGCGGAGGTTCTCCCGGAGACGATTCTCAAGACCCGCCCCGATAATGAGGCAGATGATTGCGAAGGATTCCGTCCCCGCGCCCCGGCGGACCCCGTTCCGGACGGGGGGAATAACCCAGTGAAGGGACTCATTCTCAGCGGGGGCCGGGGGACCCGGCTCCGCCCGATCACCTACACGAACGCCAAGCAGCTTGTCCCCGTCGCCAACCAGCCCGTCCTCTTCTATGGAATCGAGGCCATCCGGCAGGCCGGGATCCGCGAGATCGGCATCATCGTGGGAGACACCCAGCCCGACATCGAGGCCGCCGTCGGGGACGGCTCGCGCTGGGACGTCGAGGTGACCTACATCCCCCAGTCAGATCCCCTGGGGCTGGCCCACGCGGTTTTGACGGCGGAGGACTATCTGGCCGATTCGCCCTTCGTGATGTACCTCGGGGACAACCTCATCCGGGGGGGCATTCGCGACCTCGTCGAAGATTTCAAGAGCGAGGCGCCCAACGCGATGGTCCTGCTCTGTCCCGTTCCCAACCCGAGCGATTTCGGCGTGGCCGAGCTCAAGGAGGGGCGGGTGGTCCGGTTGGAGGAAAAGCCCGCGCGGCCGAAAAGCGACCTGGCCCTGGTCGGGGTCTACATGTTCGACCGGAACATCTTCGACGCCGCGCGCGCGATCGAGTACTCCGACCGCGGGGAGCTCGAGATCACCGACGCCATCCAGCGGCTCATCGACGACGGCCGCGTTGTTCACTCCCACGTCGTCCAGGGGTGGTGGAAGGACATGGGCAAGCTGGAAGACCTGCTGGAAGCCAACCGGCTAATCCTGGACACCCTGGAGGAGCGCCGGCTGGGCGAAGTGGACGAGGCTTCCCGGATCGAGTTCCGGGTGACCCTGGAGGAGGGGAGCCGGGTGGTGAACAGCACCATCCGGGGGCCCGCCGTGATCGGCAAGGGGGCGGAGATCAGCGATTCCTACATCGGGCCGTTCACCGCCATCGGCGACGGGGTGCGTATCCACGGCTCCGAGATCGAGCACAGCATTATCCTGGAAGGAAGTGTGATCACCGATGTGCGGCAGCGGATCGCCGACAGCCTGATCGGACGGAACGCCGAGATCGGGCGCTCGGACACGAAACCCTCGGCGTGCCGCCTCATGGTGGGGGATTTTTCTCAGGTGCACATCCAGTGAGCGGGAAGGACGACCGGGACGGCCGGATCACCTCGGAGCGCATCGAGGGGGTCGGCGTCAAGGCGTTGAAACGGATCCCCGATGAGCGGGGCTGGCTCATGGAGATGCTCCGGGTCGACGACGACCTCTTCCAGAAGTTCGGCCAGGCGTACCTGACGGCCGTCTATCCGGGCGTTGTCAAGGGCTGGCATTTCCACAAGATCCAGACCGACCACTTCGTTTGCGTGGCCGGGATGGCCAAGGTGGTCCTCTATGACAGCCGGGAGGACTCCCCGACCCGCGGATGCGTCAACGAGTTCTTCATGGGCGTCCTGAACCCGCTTCTCGTTCAGATTCCCCGGCTCGTTTATCACGGCTTCAAAGGCGTCAGCCCGGAACCGGCGATCATCCTCAACATCCCCACCGAGGTCTATCGCTATGACGACCCGGACGAGTTCCGGGTCCCCCCCCATGGCGGGCCGGTCCCTTACGATTGGGCCTGCGAGGGCGGCTGAGGATGGAGACTTGGCTCGTTACGGGCGGTCTCGGCTTCATCGGAAGCCATTTTGTTCGTCTGGTGTTGGCCGAGCGGCCGGACGTCCGGGTGATCAACCTGGACAAGATCACGTACGCTGGCGTTCCGGAGAACCTGGCGGACGTCGAAGACGATCCCCGCTACACGTTCCAGCGCGGCGACATTGCCGATGCCGAGGCGGTCGGCCCGCTCGTCCGCAAGGCGGACCTGATCGTGAATTTCGCCGCCGAGACCCACGTGGACCGCTCCATCGGCGACGCCGCCGATTTTTTGCGGACCGACGTCATGGGCGTCTACGTCCTGCTCGAGGCCATGAAGGACGCCGGCGTCCGGCGGCTCATCCAGGTCTCGACCGATGAGGTGTATGGAGAAGCCGCCGGCGGGGACGGGGCCGAGCCGTCCGCCGAGCGGGACGCGTTGATGCCCAAAAGCCCCTACGCCGCCAGCAAGGCCGGCGGGGACCGGCTGGCGTTCTCGTATTGGGCGACCCACGGGACCCCGGTCGTGATCACGCGGTGTTCGAACAACTACGGGCCGAACCAATATCCGGAGAAAATGCTTCCGCTCTTCATCACCAACGTCCTGGAGGACGAACCCCTGCCCGTCTACGGCGACGGCCTCAACAGCCGCGACTGGATTCACGTCGAGGATCACGTCCGGGCCCTGTTCGCGGTGATCGACGCCGACGGGGCGGAGGGGGAGGTCTTCAACATCGGAACGGGCGAGGAGCGGAACATCCTCCAGATGGCCGAGACCGTTCTGGAGTGCCTGGGCAAGCCGAAGGACCTGATCCGAAGGGTCCGGGACCGGCCCGGGCACGTCCGGCGTCACGCCGTTTGCGCGGACAAGCTGAAGGCGGCGACCGGATGGTCCCCCGGCCTGAGCCTCGATGGTGGCCTCCCGGCGACCGTCCGGTGGTATGAGACCCACGCCGATTGGTGGCGGCGGATCAAGGCGGGCGAGTACCGGGCCTACTACGAGAAGATGTATGACGGACGCTGAGCGCAAGAAGGGCTTCCGGGTCGCGATCACCGGCGCCGGAGGAATCCTCGGGACGGCCCTGCGGGAATGCCTGCCGGAGGGGCCGGACGCGATGGAGGCCGTCGGCCTGGCCCGCGCCGAACTGGACGTCACGCGGCCCGAAGCGGTCCAAGGGAAGCTGGAAGAAATCTCCCCGGATGCCGTCATTCACGCCGCGGCGTATACGAAGGTCGATGCGGCCGAGGAGGCGCCGGAGGCGGCCCGCGCGGTGAACGCGGCCGGGACGGCCAACGTGGCCCGGATGTGCGCTTCCCTCGGATGCCGGTTTGTTCACCTCAGCACCGATTACGTGTTCGACGGCGCGTCCGACCGGCCTTACCGGGAGGACGACCCTGTTTCCCCCCTCGGGGTCTACGGGGCCACCAAGTGGGAGGGGGAGGAAGCGGTCCGGGCGCACGGCCCGGCGGACTCTTTGATTGTCCGGACCGCGTGGGTCTACGGCCCGGCGGGGCGGAACTTCGTCGACGCGATTTTGGAAAAGGGCGCCCTCGGCGAGCCGATCCGCGTGGTGAACGACCAGCGCGGCGCCCCGACCTATGCGGCGGACCTGGCGGGGGCCCTCAAGGCGCTCCTGCGGACCGAAGCCCGGGGGGTGGTGAACGTCATCGGGGGCGGCGAGTGCACGTGGTACGATTTCGCGCGGGAGGTCCTGTCGGCCGCCGGGCAGGACCCCGTTATTGTGGAGCCGACCTCGGCGCGGCTCCTCGGCCGCAAGGCGCCGCGTCCCGCCTATTCCGTCCTGGACGGGTCGGTCTATCGGGGCTGGACGGGGCGCGCCCTTCGGCCCTGGCCCGAGGCCCTTCGTGATTATCTGGCCCTGCGCGGCGCGCTTATGGAGGGTTGAATGCCGGGGCGTCCTTTTCTGGGAGCTTTTTGAATGGAAATCGGAGTGATCGGGGTCGGCTACGTGGGCCTCGTGACGGGCGCGGTCTTCGCGGATCTCGGAAACGACGTGATCTGCGCCGACATCGACAAGGACAGGATCGAGCGGCTGAACCGGGGCGAGGTGCCGATTTACGAGACCGGCTTGGATGAGATGATCCACCGCAACGTGGAGGGCGGCCGCCTGACCTTTACGATCGATGTGCACCGGCTGGTCCGCGAGTCGGAGCTGATCTTCATCTGTGTCGGCACGCCGCCCAAGGACGGCGGCGAGACCGATCTCTCCTACGTAGAGCGCGCCGCCCAGGCCATCGCCCACGCCATCGACGATTACAAGGTCATCGTCAACAAGAGCACCGTCCCGGTCGGAACCGGGGCCTTGGTTTCCGACATCATCGAGCGCCACAAGCGCAAGTCCGTGCGGTTCGACGTCGTATCGAATCCCGAGTTCCTGCGCGAGGGCTCGGCCATCCAGGACACCCTGGCACCGGACCGGATCGTCATCGGCGCGCCCAACAAGACCGTCGCCATGAGGCTGCTCGAGCTCTACGCGCCCCTCGAGCGCCCCATGCTCATCACCGACGTGCCGAGCGCGGAGATCATCAAATACGCCAGCAACGCCTTCCTGGCCATGAAGATCTCCTTCATCAACGCCGTGGCGAACGTCTGCGAGCAGGCCGAGGCCAACGTGGACGACGTGGCCAAGGGCATGGGGTACGACGCCCGCATCGGCCGGGGGTTCCTCTATCCCGGACTCGGGTTCGGCGGGTCGTGCTTCCCGAAGGACGTCGAGTCCTTCGTCCACAAGTCCGGGGAGCTCGGATACGATTTCAAGCTGCTCAAGGAAGTTCTTTCCGTCAACCGGGAGCGCGCGCCGCACCTGCTCGGCATCATCCGCAAGAGCATGGGGAGTCTGGAGGGAAAGGTCCTGGGCGTTCTGGGCCTGGCCTTCAAGGACAACACCGACGACATGCGCGACGCCAAGTCGGTCGAGGTCATCCGGGCGCTTCTCGAAGAAGGCGCCAAGGTCAAGGCGTATGATCCGGTGGCCATGGACAACGCCCGGTCCATCCTGAACGGGGTGGAGTTCTGCCCCAGCGCCTATGCCGCGGCCGAAGGGGCGGACGCCCTCGTCGTCGTGACCGAATGGCGGGAGTTTCGCCAGTTGAACCTGGTCCGCCTCAAAGAGTTGATGGCCCGGCCCCTGATCTTCGACGGACGCAACATCTACGACGTGGAGCGGACGAAGAGGCTCGGGTTTGAATACCACTGCATGGGGAAGGCCTGATGGCGCCTCCACGGAGCTTGGTCACGGGGGGGGCCGGCTTTCTCGGGTCCCATCTGTGCGAGCGCCTGTTGGCCGACGGCCACGAAGTGATCTGTATGGACAACCTGCTGACCGGGAACGACGAGAACGTCTCCCATCTTTCGAGCGTCCGGTTTCACATGATCAGGTATGACGTCACCCACTTCCTGGCCGTCCCGGGCAAGTTGGATTACGTCTACCATTTCGCCTCGCCCGCCAGCCCCGTCGATTACCTGGAATTCCCGATTCAGACCCTCAAGGTCGGGGCCCTGGGGACCTTGAACGCCCTCGGGCTCGCGAAGGCGAAAGGGGCCACCCTCACCCTGGCCTCCACGTCCGAGGTGTACGGCGACCCGCTCGTTCACCCCCAAAAGGAGGATTACTGGGGAAACGTGAACCCCATCGGCCCCCGGGGGGTGTACGACGAGGCCAAGCGTTACGGCGAAGCCCTTGTGATGGCCTACCACCGGTATCACTCGCTCAATACCCGCATCGCCCGCATCTTCAACACTTATGGCCCCCGGATGCGGCTTCAGGATGGGCGGGCCGTCCCCACCTTCCTGACGCAGGCCCTCCGAAACGAGCCCATCACGGTCTTCGGCGACGGGAGCCAGACCCGGAGCTTTTGTTACATCTCGGATCTGATCGAGGGGATCGTCCGGCTCTCGCGCTCGGACTGCGCCGAGCCGGTCAACCTCGGCAACCCCAACGAGATCACCATCGGGGAGCTGGCGCGGATGATCATCGAGGCGACCGGAAGCCGGAGCGCCGTCGAGACCAAGCCCCTGCCGGTGGATGACCCGAAGGTGCGCCAGCCGGACATCTCGCGGGCGCGGGAGATTTTGGGCTGGCAGCCCGCCGTGGGCCTCGGCGATGGCCTGCGCGACACGTTGGAGTATTTCCGGCTAAAAGTGTTTTCCTGACGCGACCGCCGAAGACCGGCGGGGGAGGGGGGGGGAGGGCGTGGCGGGTCGGGAGGGGAAAAAAGAAAGAG
>JASLXW010000252.1 GCA_030740135.1 Nitrospinota bacterium | reverse complement strand
GCGGGCGGGGGGAGCATCGCCTGGGTCGATCGGGGCGGGGTCCTGGCCGTCGGTCCCAAGAGCGCCGGCGCCGACCCCGGTCCGGCCTGCTATGGGCGCGGCGGGGTCGAGCCCACCGTGACCGACGCCAACCTCCTGCTGCGCCGCCTCGCGCCCGATTCCCTCCGGGCCGGCGGGGTCGCGCTCGACCCCCGCCTCTCCGAGGAAGCCGTCCGGCGCGTCAGCCGGCAGGTTCCCGGATTGGATGAAATCCGCCTGGCCGACGGAATCGTGAAGATCGCCGTCGCCCGGATGGTCGGCGCCATCAAGGCCATCACGGTCGGCAAGGGGCTGGACCCCAGGGAGTTCACCCTGCTGACCTACGGCGGGGCCGGGCCGATGCACGCCGCCCAGATCGCCGAGGAGCTGGCCATCGGCCGTATCCTGGTTCCGCCCGCGCCCGGGAACTTCTCCGCCCTCGGCCTCCTCCTCGCCGACCACGGCCTGAACCTCGTCCGGACGCGGCTGGCCCCGGCGCGCGAGACGCCGCTCCCGCTCGTCACGGACACCCTGCGCGGGCTGGAGACGGAGGGCCGGGCCCGGTTGTCCGGCGAAGGCCGGCGTGAACCCGGCGAGATCTCGGTCGGCCGATCGGTGGGGCTGCGGTACGTCGGCCAGTGGTATGAGATCGACGTCCCGTTCGACCCGCGCTGGAAAAACCCGGAGGACATCGAGAAGGATTTCCATCGTCTGCACCAGGAGCGTTACGGCCACTGTGACGAGGCGGAGAATACGGAGATCGTCAACTATCGCGTCTCCGTTTACGCCTCCCTTCCGAAACCCGAGTTCCCGGCGCCGAAAAGCGGGGGCGCGTCCCGATCGGCGAAGAAGCGGGAGGTCTATTTCGGCGAGGGCTTTCTTCCGGCCTCCATCTTCCGGCGGGAAGACCTCGGGGCGGACTCGCGCCTCAAGGGTCCGGCCATCGTGGACGAGGAAGGGTCCACGACGGTCCTGCCCCCCGGCTGGACCGCGCGGGTGGACGCGGCCGGGAATCTGGTTCTCGAAAGGACCCGGCCATGAGCGGGCCTCGGATCGACCCCATTACGCTGGAGGTCATCGTCGAGGCCTTCCTGAGCGTCGTTCGCGAGATGCGGGTCACCGTCATCCGGACGGCATACTCTTCCGTCGTGTGCCAGGGGCACGATTTCTCGTGCGGCCTCTTCGACCCCAAAGGGCAGCTCATCGCGCAGTCCGAAGACCTCCCCATGCACGTCCTGCCCATGTCCTGGTCCATCCGGGAGATCGTGGAGCGGTTCGGAGAGGAGATCCGGCCCGGAGATGTGTTCCTGGTCAACGACCCCAGCTACGGCGGGACGCACCTGAACGACGTCATGGTGGCGATGCCCGTCTTCGCGGACGGCGAGCTGTTTCTCTTCCCGGCGGTCCGCGCCCATTGGCTCGACGTGGGCGGCATGGTCCCCGGGAGCCTGTCCGGGGCGGCGCGCGAGATCTATCAGGAGGGGATGGTGATCCCCCCCATCCGGGTCTATGACGAAGGCCGGCCCAACGACGCCGCCCTCGACCTGCTGTTCGCCAATTGCCGGTTGTCCGAGGATCGGCGGGGAGACTTCCGGGCCGGCCTGTCCGCGTGCAAGCTGGCGGAGCGCGGGGTCGTCGATCTGGTGGAGCGCTACGGCGCCGAGACCCTCGCGGCGTGCGTCCGCCGGACCATGGACCGGGCCGAGGAACGGACCCGGGAACAGGTGGCGACCATCCCGCCGGGGGAGTACCATTACGAGGACTACCTGGAAAGCTTCGAGGAAGGGAGGTTCGTCCCCGTCCGGTGCTGCGTCCGCCTGGAAGTCAAAGACCGCTCGGTGACCGCCGATTTCACGGGCACGTCCCCCCAGGTCGGGCATCCCATCAACTGTTCGTACGCCGTGACGGCGAGCGGGGTCTTCATCCCCCTGAAAACCATCCTCGACCCGGACTATCCCGTCAACCACGGGAGCTTTCGGCCCATCCGCGTGATTGTGCCGGAGGGGACGATCTTCAACGCGCGGCGGCCCGCCCCTGTCGGCGGGTGCTGCGAGGTCGAAAAGCGGGCCACGGGCCTCGTCCTCGGGGCGCTGGCCCAGGCCATCCCGGATCGCGTCCCGGCGGACCAATACGGGACCGTCTTCCACAACATGATCGGCGGGATGAACCGCCGGACCGGGCGGCGCTTTGTCTACTACGAGTGGCCGAAGGGGGGAAGCGGCGGGTACGCGGGGTCGGACGGGCAAAGCGTCATGGCCGCCTTCGACGAGGGAGACACCCGGTGCATCCACTCGGCCGAGGCCCTGGAGACCGAGTTCCCCGTCGAGATGGAATGCTCCGTCCTGAGGACCGATTCCGGCGGGGCCGGAAGACGGATGGGCGGCCTCGGCGTCAAGCGTCAGGTCCGCGTCCTGAGCGAGGGGACTTACTCGATGCTGGCGGACCGGGCCGTTCTGCCGAGCTACGGCCTGGGCGGCGGGCGCCTGGGGAAGCCGACGGCCGCCGCCGTCCTCCGAAAGGGCCGGGAGATCCACGTGGCGACCCCCGGAAAATGTCACGACTTTCCGATCAACCGGGGGGACCGTCTTGTCATGCTCTCGGGCGGGGGCGGCGGATACGGCGACCCCCTGAACCGGCCCGTCGAAGCCGTGGAGGCCGACGTCCGGGCGGGTTACATCTCCCGGAAAGAGGCGGAGCGGTCTTACGGCGTGGTGTTCACGGCCGGGGGCGAGATCGACAAGCGGCGCACGGCGGCGAGAAAGCGGACGCTTTCGCGGAAGACGCGCGCCAAGGTGGGCCGGGCCGAAGCCTTGGGCGGCGAGGGCCTGGTGAACGGCCGGAGGGTCTGCGTCGCGGGAAGGAACGTCGCTTCGCGGCTGGGGTTGCGGCCGGGGATGATCGTCGAGCTGCTCGGGACGAATCCGGCCCCCCTTCGCGCCTGGGTCGAATTGAACGCCCACGCCGCGCCGGGACGCATCTTCCTCGACGCGTACGCCCGGACGGTGATCGGCGTCAACGCGGACGATTTTGTTCATATTCGGGGGCTGGACAACCTTTTCCCTGAAAAAGGGACCCTCGCCGAGGGGGTTCACGGAGGACGGAGGAAGCGATGACCGAACGGACGGTTTACCTGAACGGCGAGTTCCTGCCCGAGAGCGAGGCCCACATCTCCCTGTTCGACGTCGGATGGCGGATCGGCGACGGGGTGTACGACGTGGCCCGCACGTTCGGCGGCCGGCCCTTCAAGCTCCGGGAGCACGTGGACCGGCTCTACCGGTCGATGACGTACACGCGCCTCGACCCGGGTCTCACACCCGACGCGTTCGAGAAGGTCTGCCTGGAGGTCCTCGACCGGAACCGCCCCCTCCTGGGGCCGAAAGAGGACCACGCCCTCTGGATGAACGTGACCCGGGGCCTCGGCATCCTGGGCCGTGACCCGAACCCAAGGCCGGGACCGACGGTGGCGGTCTACTGCATCAACATCAACCTCAAGCCCTTCGCCAAGTCTTTCACCGAGGGGATCCGCCTCGTGACGCCCTCGGTCCGCCGGAACCCGCCCGAGTCGCTGGACCCCAAGGCCAAGGTCTCCAACAAGATGAACCACGTCCTGGCGGACCGGGAGGCCCAAGCCGCCGACCCGGAGGCCTTCTCGCTCATGCTGGACCACAAGGGTTTCATCGCCGAGAACAGCGCGTCCAACTTCTTTTTCATCGATCGCGGGGAGCTTTTCACCCCGACGACGCGGAATGTCCTGGCCGGGGTCACGCGGGAGACCGTCTTCGAATTGGCCGACAAGCTCGGCATCCCGCACCACGAAGGGGATTACACGGTGTACGATGTCCTCACCGGGGAGGAGGCCTTCCTCACGAGCACCTCGCCCACCATCGTGCCCGCCCGCAGCCTGAACGGTGTGGATTTCCCCTCGGACATCCCGGGTCCGGTCACCGACCGCCTCCTCGACGCCTGGTCGGACATGGTCGGCATCGACATCGTCGAGCAGGCCCAGAGCCATTTGCACCTGTAGGGCACTTGCGTGCCGGCCAAGCTGCGATTGGGGATCGTTTGCGCTCATTACAACGTCTTTGGCGCACGGAGGGGCGCTTGCGCGCCAGCCAGGCTGCGGTTGAGGCGCTTGCGCGCCGACCAAGCTACGGGTGAAGCTCGTTGGGCTCATCGCAACGTCTCTGGCGCACGGAAACTTTTTACCCCTGAATCTATCCACAGGTGTCAATGATTGGGTTCCCATTTCGATGAATCTGCGAAATCTGTGTAATCTGCGGATAAAAGTTTTCTCCCGAAAGCCAAAAGCCAAACAGGAAATTCTTTCAGGGCAAGGGGAATTTGGGTTTGTTTTTCACTTTTGGCCCCAATGCGTAAAAATTCATGCGGTTTGATTAAGGACCTGGGTGATTCTGCAGAAGAGGGATTGCGTTTGCGGATGGCTCATGAGACGCAGCACGGTTCGCCCGCCGGGTCGGAGGAGTTGTCCCGCACGGTTCAACCACTCGAACCGCAGGGTCTCAACGCCCTGGCGGACAAACAGGGCCGTCCCCTTGCGCGAGCGGGACCGTCGGGCCGCCTCGAAGGAAGCTCACATGGCGCGAACGCCGTCCGCCGACGAACAGCAGCCCGAGAAACAATCGAACTATCGCCACCGCCCCGCACGAGCCCTTCGCGAAGATGGGAACGGATATGAGCCCATTCAGGCCCATCCAGCGGAAATGGCGCCTCAAAAGCTCCAGGCCGGCATAGGAGGTGAGGTCCGTGCCGCAGAACTCGACTCGAAGGTCACCCTTGACACGGCGGGTCAAATCGCGTTTTCTTACTCTCACTGTCAGTGGCCTTTCGTTGCGCCCGAAGGTTAATTCTCTCAACCTCTTCAGAGCGTAGCGGAAGGCCTTTTTGCAAGCAAAAAAGAATCACCGCGCCTCGAATCTTGACGCATTGGGGTTGGTAGTGTGCCGGCCTTTTGTATGGAATCCGGGCGCTCTGGAGTCGCGATTGCTCGAAGGATTCCAGCCGTGAATAGGCCGAGCGAGGGGCTCGGCCGCCGAAAGTTTTTCAGGGGGTTCCCAACCCCTGGGAGGGGTTCGGGGGGCGGTTTTTCAAAAAAGCCCCCTGAAAACTGTGTCAATCATTTGTTGATTTTAAGGGAGTAATGACCGTGCAGCTCGAAGACAAAGTCATCATCGTGACCGGCGCGGCGCGCGGGATTGGGAAGGTGTACGCCAAGGGGATCGCCGCCGAGGGCGGGAAGGTCGTCGTCTCCGACATCTTCGACGGCGAAGGGACCGTGGAGGAGATCCGCAACGCGGGCGGAGAGGCCGTCTACGCGAGGGCCGACGTGACCGATGAGAAGAGCGTCGAAGCCCTCGCCAAGGCCGCCCAAGACAAATTCGGCCGGATCGACGGACTCCTCAACAACGCCGCCTACTTCGCGGACATGCGGTACGCTGCGTTCGACGAAGTCACCGTCGAGGAATGGGACAAGATGATGGCCGTCAACGTCAAGGGCGTCTGGCTGGCTTCGAGGGCGGTTTATCCCTACTTGAAGGGCCGCGAGCCGGGCGGTCCGGGGCTGGGGAAGATCGTCAACATCACCTCGGGCGTCCCGTTCAAGGGCGCGCCGGTCTTCGCCCACTACACCGTCTCCAAGGGGGCCGTGATCACCCTCACGCGCGTCCTGGCCCGGTCGATGGGGAAAGACGGGATCTGCGTCAACGCCCTCGGTCCGGGACTGACGCGGAGCGACAGCCTCGTCGCGGCCCGGGGCGCGTTGATCGACCAGGACGAGGCCGCCCAGGTTCCGGGCCGGGCCATTGCCCGAAGCCAGATCCCGGAGGACATCGTCGGCGCCGTCGTCTTCCTCCTTTCGGACGGCGCGGACTTCATCACCGGCCAGACCCTGCTGGTGGACGGCGGCTCGCACATGAATTGACGGCGCTGTGAACCTTGGAGGTCCGGCCGTCCACCCGGCCAACGGGGAAAAAGGGAGTCAGACCATGAACGGCAAAAACGGCGGGCGCGCCGCGACGAACGGCCGAATCCCCTACCGGGACATGCGCGGCCTGCTGGATCACCTGGAGGCGAACGG
>JASLXW010000251.1 GCA_030740135.1 Nitrospinota bacterium | reverse complement strand
GCTTCGGCGACCGGGTCACCCTGGTCAAAGAGAGTTTCTCCAATCTGTCGACGGCCCTGGACGACCTCGGTATCGACCGCATCGACGGGGCCCTGTTCGACCTGGGAATGTCCTCGCCCCAAGTGGACGAAGCGGAGCGCGGCTTCGGCTGGACGCATCCGGGTCCATTGGACATGCGGATGGACCGGGATCAGGATATCACAGCCGCGAGTCTTGTGAACCACCTCTCGGTCGCCAACCTCCAAGAGATCTTCGAGACCTTCGGTGAAGAGCGATTCTCGAAGCGGATCGCCCAGTCCATTGTCCGGGTTCGCCGAAAATCGCCCATCCGGAGGACGGATGAGCTGGCCGCGATCATCGCTTCAGCCATCCCCTCCCGGTTTTGGCCCCGGCGGCGGCATCCGGCGACCCGCACATTTCAAGCCCTTCGGATTGCCGTGAACCACGAGCTGGACGTCCTGCCGGCGGCGCTGGAGGACGCGATTTCACGTCTGCGACCCGGGGGACGGATCGTCGTCCTCGCTTACCATTCGCTGGAAGACCGGGGGGTCAAGCAGACCTTCCGGCGTCTGGCGACCGGAATCGAGGACCCGAACCGGCTCCCCATCGGCGATCCCGGGGGTCCGCGCCTTCTCGATATCCTGACAAAGCGGCCGCTGAAACCGAGCGAATTCGAGATCGAAGAGAATCCCCGGTCCCGAAGCGCGCTGCTGCGATCCGCCGAGCGGAGGGAACAACCGTGACGCCACTCCCTCTCCCGGCGCGCGGACGCATGGCGGGCCGCTGGCGCTGCCTGCTCTGCCTGCCCGTCTTGGCCGCGGCGGTTGTCGCGCTGGCCTGGCCGAGGCTTTACGACCTGCGGCTCCGCTACGAATTCCGCTCGCTCCGGGCGGAGCAGGATCGGCGGGTGCGGGAAAACCGCCGCCTCCGCCTCAAGAACGCCGAGCTGCGGTCGATTGCCCGAATCGAGGAGATCGCCCGCCGGGACCTGGGCCTCATCGATCCGGCGCAGCGACAAACCCTTTGGGTCGAGGCGCCAAGTCTTGCCCCGGTTCGTCAGGAGATGCCGTGATGTCCCTGAAAGGATTCCGGCGTCGCCAACGCTTCTTCCTCGTCCTGCTCCTGGCGGGACTGGGGATGGTCGCCGCACGGCTGTATCGGCTGCAGGTGACCCCAAACCAGCTCACCCTGAGCCGGGCGAAGCGGCAGTACGCAAAGAGCGTTCCCATCCAGCCTCAGCGTGGGACCATTTTGGATCGGCGCAGTCGGACGCTCGCCCTGAGCGTCCTTGCCGATTCTATCTTTGTACGGCCAGCCGCCCTGGCAAGGCCGACTGTCGCCGCCCGGCTCCTTTCCGAAAAACTGACGCTACCCGAACCGGAACTGCGCGAGAAGCTCTCCTCCGGGAAACCCTTCGTCTGGCTGCGCCGGCAGTCGACGCCGCAGGAGGCGAAGCGGGTGCGCGAACTGAACCTCGCCGGGATCGCGGCGGTTCCGGAGGGCAAGCGACACTACCCCAAAGGTCCGCTGGCCGGCCGCCTGCTGGGATTCGTGGGCGTCGACAACAAGGGGCTGGAGGGTCTGGAGTACGCCTTCGACCCATACCTGCGGGGACTGCCCGGAATCATCCGGGTCTCGCGGGACGGCCGCGGCCGCGACCTCTACCCTCTGGAGATCCTTCGGCATCCGCCCCGGAAAGGCGCCGACGTGGTCCTCACCATCGACGAGGCGGTCCAGCACTTCGCCGAGACCGCCCTCGGCCGCGCCGTCGAATCCGCCCGGGCCCGTTCCGGAACCGCGCTCGTCCTGGAGCCTGAAACGGGCAGGGTGCTGGCGCTGGCCGTCTCTCCGCCCTTCAATCCCAACCGGTTTCGCGCCAACCCGCCCGGGATGCGGGGGATCCCCGGGATCACCACGGTGTTCGAGCCGGGCTCCACATTCAAGATCGTCACCATGGCGGCCTATCTCGAAACCCGCGGCGGATCTCCGGCGGACACCTTCGACTGCCGGAAGGGCCATTTCCGCGTAGCGGGCAGGAAGATCCGCGACGCGCGCCCGTACGGCGTCCTCACCGTGGCCCGAACCCTCGAAGTGTCCAGCAACATCTGCACCATCCGGATCGCGCAGCGCGTCGGGGCCTCCAACCTGCATCGCGCCATCCGCCTCCTGGGCTTCGGCACCTCCACCCGCTCCGGCCTGCCCGCGGAATCTCCGGGACTCGTCCGCCCCGTCAAGCAGTGGACCCGCTCCTCCATCGGGGCGGTGCCGCTGGGCCAGGAGGTCTCCGTCACGGCCCTCCAGGTGGCCCTAGCGTACGGCGCCGTCGCCAACGGCGGCTACCTCATGCGGCCGAGGGTCGTCAGGGAGATCCGAGACCGGGGGACGTCGTTGCGCGTCTTCGCGCCGAAGATCGTCCGGCGGGCCATGAGCGCCCGATCGGCCCGGGCCCTCCGGAAAATGCTGGCCGGCGTGGTTCGACGCGGAACCGGCCGGGCCGCGAAGCCCCGGGGGTATTCGGCCGCGGGCAAGACGGGCACCGCCCAGCAGATCGACCCGGTCACGCGCGCCTATTCCAAGGACCGATACATCGCCTCGTTTGTCGGATTCACCCCGGCGGAGCGCCCCAGGGTGGTGATCTTCGTCTCCATCGACCACCCCAAAACCCGCATCTCCGGCGGCGCCGTGGCCGCCCCCGTCTTCCGCGAAATCGCGGAGAAGACCCTCCGCTACCTGCGTGTTCCGCCGAGATGGGCCCCCCGAATCCGGGCGGCAACGCCGCGCGCCCCTTCGGCCGGCGCGGGCGAAAACACCCGGTCCGGCCGGGGATAGAGAGAAACCCGAGGGATGGTGAAACTCAGCGAACTTCTGGAAGGGCTGGGGCCGTTTCCCGTATCGGGGAACCCGGACACGGACATCACCGGGGTCGCCTATGACTCCCGAAAGGTCCGGCCGGGCGACCTGTTCATCGCCCTGCCCGGAACTCGGACGGACGGACAGCGCTACCTGGAGGAGGCCGTCGGACGCGGCGCCGCCGGGTTGATTGTCCGGGACCTGGCCGACGCGAAGGCCCGGGGGCTCAACTCCTCGGTCGCCCTGGCGGAAACCCCCGACACCCGCCGGGCCCTCGCCCGCCTCGCCGACGCATTTTATGGGCATCCATCCGGCGACCTCCGGGTGATCGGCATCACCGGCACGAACGGCAAAACCACCTGGACGTATCTGATGGAGTCCATCTTCCGGGCGGCCGGGGTGAGGAGCGGGGTCATCGGCACCATCTCTTATCGCTGGGACCCCGGGCCGGACGGCGGCGCGGAAACCGAGCTGGAAGCCGGCCAGACCACGCCCGAGGCCCCCGATCTCCAGGGCATCCTCCGGAAGATGGCCGACGCCGAAGTGGAATACTGCCTGATCGAGGTCTCCTCGCACGGCCTGAGCCTGGACCGGGTCGCGGGGACCGCTTTCGAGGCCGCCGTTTTCTCGAACCTGACACAGGATCACCTCGACTACCATGAAACCCTCGACGCCTATTTCGAGGCGAAGCGCTCCCTGTTTATCCGCCATCCCGTCCGAAGGGCCGTCGTCAACCTGGACGACCCCTACGGCGAGCGCATCTGGGCCGACGTCAAGGACACCCCGGCCGGCGAGGCGGGGTTGACCTACGGTCTTTCGGCACCGGCCTCGGTCACCGCGCGGGACGTGGAGATCGACGGGTCCGGCCTCCGCTTCCGCCTCGCCGGACCCGGCGGAGAAACCCCCGTCCGGCTGCGCCTGGCGGGTTCGTACAACCTCTACAACGCCCTCGCCGCCGCGGCCACGGGCCTCTCCCTGGGACTTCCCCCCGAAGTCGTCGCGGACGGCCTGCACCGCTTGAAAAACGTCCCCGGCCGGTTCGAGCGGATCGACCGGGGCCAGCCCTTCGCCGTCATCATCGATTACGCCCATACCGAGGACGCCCTGCGCCGGGTCCTGACGGCGGCGCGGGAGCTCATCAGCGGCCGGCTGATCGCCGTCATGGGCTGCGGCGGCGACCGGGACCGGTCCAAGCGCCCCCGGATGGGCGCCGCGGCCGCCGAAGTCGCCGATCACGTCGTCGTCACATCGGACAACCCGAGGACGGAGGACCCGGGGGCCATCCTGTCGGAGATCGAGCCCGGGATCCTCGGGCTCGGAGCGGGGCGCGCGAGTCACGAAATGTGCGCGGACCGGCGGGCGGCCATCGGCCGCGCCCTGGCCCGGGCGGCCCCCGGAGACGGGGTCGTCATCGCCGGGAAGGGACACGAGGATTACCAGATCATCGGGGAGGAAGTCCTCCATTTCGACGACCGGGAAGAGGCCCGCAAGGCGGTAGGGGCCTTGGGCTACGGCGACCGGGCGCCGGACGAGATGTAGCGCGCGAAGCGGGCGGAAGCCCAGGGGGAAGGATCATGCCCCGAATGACGGTGGAAGAGGTGAAGGCGGCCACGGACGGCGTCATCGTAAAGAGGGGGAGGCGCCGCACCATCGAGGGGATCTCCATCGACTCCCGGACCACGGGTCCGGGCGAGTTGTTCATCCCCGTGATCGGCGAGCGGCGGGACGCTCACCGCTTCATCCCCCAGGCCCTGGAACGCGGCGCGGCGGCGATCCTGGCCCAGGGGGACCGCATCGGCGCGCAAGCGCCCGGCTGGGGCGCGAACGCGTCGATCATCACCGTCGAGGACACAACCCGCGCCCTGGGGGATCTGGCCGCCTTCCACCGGGGGCGATTTCATCTTCACCTGGCGGCCGTCACCGGCAGCAGCGGGAAGACCAGCACGAAGGACATGACAGCGGCCGTCCTGAGCCGAAAATGGCGGGTCCACAAGTCGGAAGGGAATCTGAACAACTTCTTCGGCCTTCCCCTGTCCCTGTTTCGGATGGACCGCGGACACCAAGCCTCGGTGGTGGAGCTGGGGATGAACCGCGCGGGGGAGATCCGACGGCTCGCGGAAATCGCCCGGCCCTCGGTCGGCGTGATCACCAACATCGGGCCGGTCCACCTGGAGTTCCTGAAGACGGTCGCCGGGGTCCGCGACGCCAAGGCCGAGATGGCCCAGGTCATGGCGGAACGGGGACGGGGCGTGATGGTCCTGAACGCCGAAAACCCCCACTGTCTGAACGTGGCCGAGCGCTACGGCCGGGACCTGGAAGGACGGATCGTCCTGTTCGGCCGGCTGGCCGCCGCCCACGTGCAGGCCGCGGACGTGCGGTCCCTGGACAAGGCGGGCATGGCCTTCACCCTGCGGATGGGGACGGAGCGGCGCGCCGTCCGTCTCCGGACGCCGGGCGAGCACAACGTGGCCAACGCCCTGGCCGCCGCCGCGGCGGCGTGGAGCCTGGGCGTCGGCGCCGATGACGTGGCGTCGGGTCTGGAAGATTTCCGGCCCGCCCCGATGCGGATGGAAGTCCTGGACCTGCCCGAGGGCCTTCACGTGGTGAACGACGCGTACAACGCCAACCCGGACTCGATGGCGGCGGCGCTCACGACCTTCGCCGGTCTGACCAACGGCGGCCGGTCCGTGGCGGTCCTGGGAGACATGCTCGAGCTGGGCAGGCGGGCGGCCGCCGCCCACCGATCCGTCGGCGCCGCCGTCGCGCGCATGGCGCAACAGCCCAGCGGGCGCATCGATCACCTGCTGGTCCTGGGCAAGCGCGCCCGCCTGATGGCCGACGAGGCCCTGAAACGGGGGATGAACCGACGGCGGGTCACCGTGTGCGAGACGCACGCCGAAGCCGCCCGGTGGCTGAAGCGTCACACGCGGTCCGGGGATTGGGTCCTTCTCAAGGGCTCCCGGGGAATGGGGATGGAGCGGGTCCTGGAGGGGCTTCGGCCGGCAGGGCGTGGAGGCCGCCTCCCGGGAAAAGAGGGGTCCGGAGAAATCCGTAGGGGGAAAAACCCGTTGCAACGCAAGAAAAGGTCCACCTGATGCTTTACCTGTTCCTGGCGCCCCTGAAAGACGTCCACGTCTTTTTCAACCTGTTTCGGTACATCACGCTGAGAACGGCCTTCGCCGTCCTGACGGGACTGCTCATCAGCTTCCTCGTGGGTCCGCGCTTGATTGAGTTCCTGAAATCCAGCCAGCCCAACCAGTCGGTCCGGGAGGATCTCCCGGAAC
>JASLXW010000250.1 GCA_030740135.1 Nitrospinota bacterium | reverse complement strand
TCGAAGCCGCATCCACGGCATCCGCCAGAGCCAAACCCCAAACGTTTGGCACGGATTTCTCCCAATCCTCGACAACCGGTGAAACCGAACTTGATAGAACCTCCCCGGGTTCACATTCTGGGCGCCTCATCCGCCCGGCCGTCGCCGAACTGGGACAATTCGTCCATGGTCCTGGATTTCGGGGGAGACCTGACGCTCGTCGACTGCTCGGCCAATCCGATCCGAAAGATTCTGATCCTGGGTCTCGACCCCCTCGACATGAGCCGGGTGCTGGTCACACACGCCCATCCGGACCACACCTATGGGTTTCCATCCGTCATCTATTCTCTAAAGACGCACCCCCCGATTCGTACAGAACCCCTCGTTGTCCATGCACCAAAGCGTTCCCTGAACCTGCTTTCGGATTTATGGCGCGCCTACGGATTCGGCGACCCCGACAAGCCTCTCCCCTTCGATGTGGCGTTTCATGAGATCCCGCTGCGAGAAGGCCATCTCATTGTGGAGGGCGGGAACTACGGGATCCGCTCGACCCCGGTCGTTCACAAGGATCAGGAGGTCGTCGCCTTCCGGTTCGACGATGAGCGAACGGGAAAATCCCTGACGTATTCCGCCGACACCGAACCTTGTCCGGCGCTGGATCGCCTGGCCGCCGGAACGGACCTGTTGATCATGGAGGCCGGGCGCCAGGGCGGAGAAGATTTGCCCGGGCATTCAACCGGTGAAGAAGCCGGGGAGACGGCCGCCCGAGCCGGTGCGGGGCGGCTCCTTCTGATCCATGTCGTGGCGGCGAATCCCGCCATGGAGGCGGAGTTGACTTCAGCGGCGTCCAAAGCCTTCGGCGGCCGGGTCGAGATCGCCGAAGACATGAGAACCTACACTTTCTAGCGGGTCGGCGCGGCGTAGACTCGAAGGAGCAACCCTCAACCCCGGGACTAACCTTGAAAACCGCCCGCCGAATTACGCATTGAGCGCTTTCCGGCCGATGTCCCGACGATAGTAGGCGCCTTCCCAGCGGATTTTCGCAACCGCCTCGTAGGCGCGGTCGATGGCCGCCGGGAGGTCTTTCCCCGTGGCGGTGACTCCCAGGACCCTGCCGCCCGCGGTGGTCACGCGACCGTCCGCCGATGCGGTCCCGGCGTGAAAGACATGGATTCCATCCATCTCCGACGCGGCTTCCAGCCCGGCGATCTCTTCTCCCTTGTCGTACCTTCCCGGATACCCCGAGGAAGCCATCACAACGCACACGGCGGCCTCCGGACGAAGGCGAACCGTCTTTCCATCCTCCAGGCGGTTTTCAGCCACGGCCATGAGCCAGGGGACAATGTCTTCGTCCATTCTCGCCATGAGCGGCTGGGTTTCCGGGTCTCCGAACCGGGCGTTGAATTCCAGGATTCGGGGTCCGGAATCCGTGATCATCAGGCCCCCGTACAGCATCCCTTGGAAAGGAACCCCGGCGGCATCGAGAGCGGCCGCGGCAGGACGGTGGCATCGGTCGAGGACGTCCCGGACCAGCTCATCGCCGCACATGGGGACGGGCGAGTAGGCCCCCATCCCGCCGGTATTGGGTCCGGTGTCTCCCTCGCCGATGGGCTTGTGGTCCTGGGCGGAGGCAAGATAGGCGATCTTCGGGCCTTCGCAAAACGCAAAGACGGACAACTCGGGGCCGCTCAGCTTTTCCTCGATGACAACTGTCCTGCCCGCGTCCCCCAATGAACCCTCGTTCATGAACCGCTGAACGGCGTGTTCCGCTTCACGCTTAGAACCGCAGACGACGACGCCTTTGCCGGCCGCCAGACCGTCGGCCTTCACGACGACCGGGCCCTCGGAAAGGGCGGCCACGTGTTCCAAGGCTTCGGCTGAATCCGAAAAGGAGCGGTGGGCCGCAGTCGGAATTCCGGCCTCGTCGAACAGGGCCTTCGAGAATGCCTTCGAGCCTTCGATGCGCGCCGCCGCGCGGCTCGGGCCGAAGATCCGCCTGCCGGATGATTCGAACCGATCGGCCACGCCCCCCGTCAAGGGCCCCTCCGGACCGGCGACCGTCAGATCAATGTCCTCCCGCTCGGCAAAACGGAGAAGAGATTCGAGGTCCTCGGCGGAGATATCGACGTTCCGTCCTTCCAGCGCCGTGCCCGCGTTTCCCGGCGCGATGAACAATCCGTCCACCCGCGGGCTCTGGCGGATCTTCCATGCGAGGGCGTGTTCCCGGCCTCCGCTCCCGATAAGCAGAACTTTCATAATCCGGCCGGGTCCTCCCTTCCCGGACCCCCGGCCGATTCGATTCCCGGCTCGCCGATGTCCCCCAAGACATATCCCAGGATTGCGACGGCGGCGATGGGGGCCGTCTCGGTCCGCAGAATCCTTGTTCCCAGTCCGCAAGGGATGAATCCCGCGGTCCGTGCGATCTGAACCTCGGGCTCCGAGAATCCGCCCTCGGGACCCACCAGCAGGGCGACCGTACGAATGTCGCGGGTGTCGGAGAGAATCTTTTTCAGCCCGACGGTTGATCGTTCGTGTAGAACCACCTTGAGATTTGCGTCTTCTGATTCATCCAGAAATGACAAGAGAGAGCCGGGGGCCGCGACTTCCATCGGCCGCACGCGCCCGCACTGCTTCCTCGCGGCTTCGGCCACCCTCCGCCATCGCTTCAACCGGTCCGCCGCCCGCCTCTCGTCCAACCGGGGCACGCTCCGTTCCGCGAGGATCGGGTGGATGAAATGAACGCCCAATTCGACGGCCTTTTGTACGACCCCGTCCAGTTTTTCACCCTTGGGGATGGCCTGTCCCAGACGGATGATCACACGGTCCTCCGGGGTCTCCCTCCGGCCGCGGATCCTGCCAACCGCGCCTTGATGGGTGAGCTCCGTCAATTCGACCTCGTACTCGGTGAACTCGCCGTCGGAGACGCGGATGACATCACCCCTCTTGTGCCGCATGGCCCGGATGTGCCCGGCCTCCTCGGCCGTGAAGCGAAGTTGCCTGGACCGGACGTTGCCGGGGTCAATCCGAAAGACAGGCATAGTCACTATCTCAATGGTCGCTTCCCGGCCGCAATGCACGCGATATGCGGCGGGTTCAGCGCGGTTTCGGGTTTCGGAAAAGCCTCGTATCGTGTCTCCAAAATAAATTAACGCCTCACAAATTTCAGAGAAGGCGGGCAAGGGACAATTCGGGTCTCGATATGTAAATCCATTTACGAAACACTACACGAGCCCCCGCTCCTGACAGCCGTCAGACAGATCCAGCCCGACTCGCTCTTTTTCTCAACGACGCCGAGGCCGACGGCATCCAGCGCCTTTGTCAGCGCGTCCGCCTGCGAGACCAAAATTCCGGACAAAACGGCCCGTCCCTCTTTTTCCAGCCGGCGCGCCATCAGGCCGGCCAGATCGCGCAGGGGATCGAGGTAAAGATTGGCCAGGATCAGGCCGAACTTACCGCGCGCCCGTTCCAAAGACCCTTCACGGACGGTCATCCGGCCGGCGACCCGGTTCTTCCGGGCATTGTCGCGCGTCGCGTGATAGGCGCCCGGGTCGATATCAATCGACGTAACCCGGCACCGCGGAAACCACTTGGCGGCCGCGATGCCCAAGATGCCCGAGCCGCAGCCGATATCGAGCACCCTGCCGGGGGGACCGCCGCTGAAATCCCCCAGCGCCCTCAGACAAAGGCGGGTTGTCGGATGTTCACCGGTTCCGAAGGCCATGGCGGGCGTGAAAATGATTTCAGCGGCCTCCGGGCCGCAGTTCCGCGCGGCGGAGGGGCTTCCGGGTCCCGTCGCATGAAAGTCCGGGACGATTCGGAAGGGACCGACCTCACGCGGAACGCACCGCTCCTGGAAATCGCGGACCCAATCGATAGGGGGGACCGGCCGGGTGGACACATGGGCGGGAACGTCCAATCGCCGTAGGGAATCCACGAAACGCCGGATATCGGACAGGGCGTTTCCGAGCGATTCGTCATCCGGCAGACAGCCCCGAACGGTTTCCTCCCGATCTCCGGAGAATACGACACCCGGGGAACCCCATTCGATCAACCGGGAAGAGAGCGCGTCCATGCTCTGCAAATCCGCCGTCAGGTTGATTTCCACCCACCGCTGAGAGGCCGGAGGTTGATATGGAAGGCCCGCGCTCAATTGTTCTTCCGCCCGGATTTCCGGTGGGTGGGAGCTCAGCCCGCATTTCTCATCAGGCCTTGCCGGCCTCGAACCGTCGGGCCCCAAGCGTCAACCCGCCCGCCGGGCCCGAGAAGGAAAGACCCGGCCATTTTCTCCAATCGTTAACGGGGCTCCGATCGGGGATTCTCGCCCATCAGGTTGAACTGTTCCAACAGCCGACGCTGCTTTCGGGTCAATCGGGTGGGTGTTTCCACATGAACCCGGATGATCTGATCCCCTCTGGCGCCGCGGCTCGTTCCGGGCAGACCCTTGCCTTGAAGGCAGAACGTGCTTCCGGACTGGGTCCCCGCCGGAATTTTCAGGGGGGTCGAACCGGCAAGGGTGGGGACGTCAATCTCCGCGCCCAGGGCCGCGTCTGAGATACTCACGGTCAACGAGGAATGAATGTCCGAACCCTCGCGCCGGAAAGTCTCATGGGGAACAACCCCGACGGTCAAAAGCAGGTCCCCCGGCCCTCCGCCCGGAATCCCCGCATGACCTTCCCGATTCACCTTGAGCTTCATCCCGTCCTCGGCTCCGGCGGGGATCCGGATGTTCAGAACCCTTTCCTTTTGAATCCTTCCGGCTCCGCCGCACCCCTCACAGGCATCCACGATGATTTCGCCCGTCCCGCCGCAAGGACGGCACGGGGTCTTCATGGCGAGCAAACCGTGTTGCCGCTGAACATATCCCAATCCGCCGCAGACCACGCAAGCCCGCGGCCGGCTCCGGGCGCCGGTTCCTTTTCCCCGGCATTGCTCGCAAGTCTCCAAGCGGCCGACCTGAATCGGGAGCGTGGCCCCCGCGGCCACTTCTTCGAGTGTAATGGTCAGGTGGTATTTCAGATCCTTCCAGATTTCGGCGTGGGGGTCCGAATCCGGCGGTTTCCCCTGCATGAGGTCGGAGAAAAGGTCCTCGAAAACACCTGAAAGCCCGCCACCGGGTCCGAACGGCGAGGGGCCGGCGGTTTGCGTCGGCGAAGGCCGGAAACCCCGGCGGTCGAAGTCATTCCGTTTCCTTGGGTTCCGGAGAATCTCGTAGGCGCCGCTGATTATTTTGAACTTTTCCGCCGAGCGCTGGTCGCCGGGATTGCGATCCGGATGACACTCCTTGGCCAGGCGGCGGTAGGCCCGCTTGATTTCTTCCTCGTCCGCGGTGGGAAGGATTCCCAGGACCTGATAAGGGTTGTCGGGAGCCATGTGAGGGGTGACCGCAGCCACCGGTCTTTCTAATCTTCTTCCTTGGGGAGGGCCTTTGCCACGACCACCCGGCTCGGCCGGATCACCCGGTCTGCGATAGCGTAACCCTTTTGAATTTCCTCGATCACCGTGTCCGGAGGATGGTCTTCCGTCTCGACCACCATGACGGCCTCATGAAGCTTGGGATCGAAAGGCTGCGCCAGGGCTTCGAGCCGCTGAAGATCATGGCGCCCCAGACTCTCCACCAGGGACCTCAGGACCAGTTCGATGCCTTCCTTCAGAGCGGGACCGTTTTCATTTTCCATCGCGACGGATTCTCCGGCACGCTCCAGATCATCAATCACCGGCAACAGGTCCTTGATCACCTGCTCGCTTGCGCGTTCCCGGATTTGCCGCTGATCACGAGCGGTCCGCTTTCGGAAATTTTCGAATTCAGCGCGAAGACGCAAGTGCTGAGTCCGGGCTTCCTCAAGCTCCCGCTTCAACTCCTCGATCGGCGTCGTTTTCCGCGGCGCGGGGTCTTCGACATCAGGTTCGGGCGCCGGGGTTTCTTCGTCATCCGGAATCGCGGATTTCCCCCCCATCGTCCACGTGTTCTTGGTTCACAGGCTTCCTTTCGAATTCTTTGTCATCCCGGGCTTTTTCAAATCGGGAACCGGGCCGCCATTCGGCGCCTTTTCGAGGTCGTCAGCCGGAGCCGCCTCGCATTCGCTTCATTGCAACAAATGTCCTTCGGCTTGATCAACCGCCGGGGATCGACGACCGACTGAAAAAGGAAGGGATGTCGCTATAAACTGAATTCCCCCGCA
>JASLXW010000024.1:10328-17365 GCA_030740135.1 Nitrospinota bacterium | reverse complement strand
TGGATCGCAAAAGAAATCCGAGGGCGCCGGCTAAGATCGTGGCGTCGGTCGGCGGCCGGCTTGCAATCATCCGAGACTTTCCTGAGCTGGACGGCGCTGAAGTTATTCAGTCCAGGGCCCTGTTGCGGGCAGGCCGGGCCGGGCGGTCCAGATGTCCGAGCCTTTTACGTCCAGCTTGAAGCTGCAATGGTCCGATCCCAGGAAATCGACCTTCCCCGCCGAAATCGCCTCCCAGAGCCCCTCCACGTCCTCCCGCTCCCGCAGCGGCGGGTTGACCTTGCCCCGGGCGCCGGAAAGGCTGTTTTTCGTGAGATGGAGATAGTGGCCGCACGTCTCCAGGGCGACGTCTCCCGTCCCCCGCCCCCCCCGGTGACGCTCGACGATGGGGACCCCCGAGGCGATGCTCAGGTGGGGGATGGTGATGGGGACGCCCAGGTGCTCGGAGAAGAGCAGGGCGCGTTGCACGCCGTCCTCCTCGGCGAGGCGGGGGCGGGAATCGCTCCAAGCGGCCCCGTCGGTCCGCCCCGCCGCTTCGAGCTCCTTCCGGACGTCCTCGATCACTTCCATGTTCTCCGGATGGATGACCACCCTCGCCCCCGGAATTTTCGACACCTCGCGCAGCCCCCGGTAGAGAAATCCGTCGCCCACCCCCTGGAGGGAGCCCGCGTCCTTCCCCTTGTAGGCCATGAAGAACTTGAAAGACGAGATGCCGAACTCCCGGGCGCAAGCCGGGATCTCGGCCAGGTGCTCCTCGGACATGATGACGGCGTGGATGCCCATGTCGATCCGGCTCCCCGCCTCGATCTCCCGGATGCGCCGGGGGATGGCCTCCCGGTTGGACCCCGGCTCGATCAGGAAGACCAGCAGCGTCGTCACGCCTCCCGTGGCGGCGGCGGCGGATTCGGTGCGGCAGTCGGCGGCGAAATCCTGTCCGTAGCGTCCCATGTGGACGTGGGCGTCGATCATGCCGGGCAAAATGAATTTTCCCCGGCAGTCGATCCGCTTGCGCGCCCGGGGGCTTCGGGTTCCGTCCGCGAAGAGGGCGGCGATGCGCCCGTCCCGGATGGCCACGTTCTCCCGGTAAACGCCGTCCGGGCGGACGGTGCGGCCGCCTTCCAGGATCAGGTCTATGGGGGCCGCCGGACTCATATCACGCCCTCCCGCCGGAAGGCTTCGACCTCTTTGCCGGAATATCCAAGAAGCATCGTCAGCACCTCTTTGGTGTGCACGCCGAGCTCCGGCGGGACGGACCGGATGCGGGTCGGGGTCTCGGAGAACTTGTAGGGCCAGTCAATGGCCCGGAGGGTCCCGATGTCGAGGTGGGGGACCTCCTTCACCGTTTCCCGGGCCAGGACCTGGGGATGGGAGAAGACCTGGTCCAGGGTCTGGATGGGCGCGCAGGGAACGCCGGCCTCCTCGAATCTCTCGATCCACTCGGCCCCCGGCCGCTTCAGCAGGCGCCCGACGAGGATTGGCTCCAGGACCTTCCGGTTATCGACGCGCTTGCGGGTGGTGTCGAAGCGGCCGTCGTCCACCAGGTCCTCCCGCTCCACCGCGCGGCAGAATCCGGGCCAGTGTGCGTCGCTGGCGATGATCATGATGTAGGCGCCGTCCTGGGTCAGGTAACCCGATGAGGGGACCCGCTGGGGGTCGCCGCTCCCCCACCGCCGCGGGAGCCTTCCCTCGTGCAGATACTCGAAGGCCTTGACGGCCAGGAAGGAGATCTGGCTGTCCAGCATGGAGATGTCGATGTGCTGGCCGCGCGGCCCATCGCCGGCTTTCCGTTCCCGGTGGAGGAGTGCGGCCATGATGGAGAAGGCCGCGAACATGCCCCCCGCCAGGTCCGCCGTGGCGACGCCGACCCGGACGGGCGGCCGGTCGGGCTCTCCGGTGAGGCTCATGATGCCCGACATGGCCTGGAGGATGGGGTCGTATCCCCGCCGGTTCCCCCAGGGACCTGTCCGGCCGAAGGCGGAGACGGAGCAGTACACCAGGTCCGGGCTCACTTTCGAGAGAGTCGGGTAATCGATCCCCAGACGCTCCGTCACGCCCGGCGTGAAGTTCTCCAGGAGGACGTCGCATTTCGCGATCAGCTTGTGGGCGATGGCCAGGCCCTCGGGCTCTTTCAGGTTGAGGGTCATGGACTTCTTGCTGCGGTTGAAGCTCATGAAGTAGCCGCTCTTTTCCTTATAAAAGGGCGGCCAGACCCGCGTCTCGTCGCCCCCGGCGGGGGTTTCGATCTTGATCACCTCGGCCCCGAGCTCGGCCAGCATCATGGAGCAATACGGCCCGGCCCAGACCCGCGAGAAATCCGCTACGCGTATGCCTTCGAGGATGTCTTTCATCACGGAATCCAGGGGGTCAATTGGTGAAAAGCATGGCCAGGGGGGCTTTTTTGAAAAACCGCCCCCCTGGACCCCCCGAAAAACTTTCTGCGGCCGAGCCTTTGGCTTGACCTACTCGCGGTGGGGGAGGGAGAAGCTGACCGGTCGGTCTTGCCGCGCGGGATCTTTTTTTGACCGGATGCCCGCTTTCCTGGCGGAAGGCTCCGGCATCCGGTCAAGGAGCCAGTTTTGTTGCGAAGGCGGATAGCGCCGCAGGCGCTATACCCTTTCGCGAAATGAAAGTTTTCGAGGGGGGTTCCCAACCCCTGGAAAAGGTATCGTCTATCCGCCGTTTCCATCCACACCTCAGCCGTTCGCCCAGGAGGCCCGTCCTTTCAGGACCTCGTGGGCGATCATATTGCGGTGGAGCTGGGGCGGGCCGCTGCCCAGGACGATGCCTCGGGCGTCCCGCACGAACCGCTCGACCGGAAACTCCTTATTGTAGCCCCACCCGCCGTGCATCTGGAGCGCCCAATCGGTCACCTTCAGGGCTACCTCGTTGGCGAAGAGCTTCGCCGTCGAGGACTCGAACCGGGAGGGGAACCCGTCGGCCGCGTTGACGGCGGCCCGATACGTCAGCAGCCGGGCGGCTTCGATTTGCGCCGCCATGTCGGAGATCATCCAGCGGATTCCCTGGAAGTCGGAGACGGGGTGGCCGTAGGGCGCGCGCACCCGGACATACTCGACGGCGGCGTTGAACGCCCCCTGGGCGATCCCGGTCGAGATGGCCGCGTTCAGGCACCGCTGGCCGTTGAAGGCCGTCATGATCTTGCGGAACCCGCCCTGCGGGACCAGGACATCTTCCTCGCCGATGGGGCAGTCCTCGAAGATCACCTCCCGCGAGGGGCAGCCCCGGAATCCCATCATCTCCTCCGGCTTGCCGAAGGACAGACCGGGCGTCCCTTCGTTCACGAGGACGGCCCCGATCCCGTCGAGGCCCGGCGTCCCGTTGAACCGGGTGAACACCATGTAGACCCCGCATTCGCCCGCCCGGCTGGTCATGGCCTTGTGGCCCTTGAGGCGGTATCCGTCATCGGTCCGCGTGGCGTTGGTTGTGATCCGGGTCGTGGCCGAGCCGGCATCGGGCTCGGTGATCGAGATGCCGGTGAGGATCTCCCCCTTGGCGATCCGGGGCAGGTATTTCTCTTGTTGGGCTTTCGTCCCGTAGTGATTGAGGAGCTGGGTGCAGATGCCGAGCTCCGCCATCAGGACCATTGCCGTGCTGGGGCATACGCGGGCGATTTCCTCGCAGACAAGGACGGCCTCGAAGCCGCCCAGGCCCATGCCGCCGTATTTCTCCGGGACGGTCAGGCCCATGATCCCCAGCTCGGCCGCGCGGCAGACCGTGTCCCAGGGGATGGCGAGGCGCTCGGATGTCCCGATCGCCTTGGGCTCCAGCTCTTTGTCCGCGAATTCGGCGACCATCTTCCGCAGGAGGCGTTGGGATTCGGTCAGGTGAAAATCCATGGGCTCCTCACACGTTTCGGCATCAGGTCTTCCCGACCGGGTGGAGGGCCGAGGGGCCTTCCCGCATCCGTTCGAGAACGTTCCCCTTGTTCTTCTTCAAGTGGCGTTTCAGGGCCGAGCGCGCCCGGCCCAGGTCGCGGGTTTCCAGGGCGGCCAGGAGGGTCTGGTGCTCCGCCAGCGCCTCGACCCCCCGGTCCGGAGACAGTCCGTCGATCCGGCGCTTCAGGTTGATCCGGTCGAAGACCCGCTCGAGGGTTACGATCAGGGCTCCGTTGCCGGAAATTCCGGCCAGGGCCAGATGGAACGCGCGGTCGCGGCGAAGGCGGTCCGTGCCGCTTCCCCGGGTGACGGCCCGGCGATAGGCGGCTTGGCAGTCGTGGAGGGCGCGGAGGGCGCCGTCTTCGAGGGCCTCGACGTTTCGCCGCAGGGCGTGGACCTCCAGGGCCTCGCGGATCTCGAGGAGGTCCTCGACTTCCTTCCGGGAGAAATCCGAAACGAAATAGCCCCGGTTCCGGACGTGCCGGAGATAGCCTTCCTGGGAGAGCTTGCCGAAGGCCTCGCGCAGGGGTGTGTGGCTCACGCCCAGTTGTTTGGCCAGGTGCTGGTGGGAGAGCTTGTGGCCGGGGAGGAGCTCGGAAGACAGGATGGCCTCCCGGAGGCGGGCGTACACCTCCCGGCTCAGGTCTCTGGTTTTGGCTGCCATGCGGCGATCTCCCGTCAATGCTTTATAAAATATTTTATAAAATAATTTGGCCGTGTCAACCACCGTTGCATCGATGGGCGTATTCGGGAACCGGGATCGGTTGAATGGGTAGTGTTTTAAGGAAGAAAAAAACGGCAGGCGAGCTGCCAGCGACGCCCCATTCAGATTACAGGATGGCGGGAGACAGCCGAAAGAATCCCCGCGCAAAAACCCGGGGTCAATCCTCAGCCGGCGGTCTCGACCGCACGTCGACGGCGTTGCCGGTCGGGGGGGCGAAGATGCCGACGAACCTGTTGGCCCCCTCGCCCGCGTTGACGTGTTGGTGCTCGACGCCGGCCGGGATCAGAATGACCTCTCCCGTCTCCGCCTGGTGAAGAGTGTCTCCGGTTTTCACGCCCGCGACGCCGTCGAGAACGATGAGGGCCTCGGCGTGGCCCCGCGTATGGACCTCCGAGGAGGCGCCCGGCGCCAGCTCCACGTGGTAAAGCTCGAGGCCCGGATGGCCGGTTTCCGGGTCGAGGAGGACGCGCGTCCGGCGGCCCCCGGCGCCCAGATGGGCGGGGACGTCTTGCGGGGAGATGATCCGGACGGATTCCATCGCGCCGTTAGCCCAGGGCGCGCGGGACGAACCGTCCCGGTCCCGGCGCGGCGCTGACTTCGCCCCCTTCCATGACGACCTGTCCCCGCAGGACGGTCAGGACGGGCCAGCCCGTGAGGGTCTTTCCGTCGAAGGGGCTGAAATCCGAACCCTGGTGGAGGTTCTTTTTCGCGTCCACGACCCGGGTCTCTTCCAGGTCTACGACGACGAGGTCCGCGTCCGAGCCGGCCTGGAGGGTCCCTTTCTTCGGATAGAGGCCGAAGACGCGGGCGGGCTGATGGGCGGTCACGTCGGCGATCCGCTCCAGGGACAGGCGGCCCTTGTTCACCGCTTCGCTCAGGAGGGCCGGGAGCGAAGTTTCGATTCCCGGCATCCCGACGATGGCGGACCACAGGTTTTCCTTGTGGCGGAGGGAAGTCGGCGCGTGGTCGGAGCCGACGGTGGAGAGGACGCCCCCCGAAAGCCCGTCCCAAAGGGCGTCGGAGTCCGCCGACTCCCGTAGCGGCGGGTTGATCTTCCCGTTCACGGGGTCGAAGTCCTTCGTCAGCGTGAGGTATTGGGGGCAGGTCTCCTCGATGACGCGCTTCCCCCGGGCTCGGGCCTCCCGGACGATCCGCACGCCCTCCCGGATGGTGATGTGGACGATGTATAGGGGACACCCGGCGGCGTCGACCAGGACGATGGCCCGGTTCATGGCCTCCTCTTCGCAGAAGGGGGGGCGGGTCTCCGTCCAGGCGACGTCGTCCGGCCGCTTGCCTTGAGCTCGTCCCGCAGGTCGAAGAAGACCTCGATGTTCTCGGCGTGGACCAGGGCGACGGCCCCCGGGCCGAGCCGGTCCACCTCGCGGAAGCCCCGGAACAGGACGCCGTCATCGATGCCCTGAAGGGGCGGCTTCGCCTCCTCGCCCCGGTAGGACATCCAGAACTTGAACGATGTGGCCCCTTGCCGGGCCAGCTCGGGGATTTCGCCGATGTGTGCTTCGCTCACGATGCCGCCGTGGAAGGTCCCGTCCGAATGCGCCTTGGCGTCGGACAGGGTTTTCATCTCGGCGAAGTGTTCGAGGAGGCTCCCGGTGGAGAGGATGAAATGGATGAGCGTCGTCGTGCCGCCCGCGAGGGCGGCCCGGCTGGAAATGGGGATGGCCTCCTCCATGGGCCAGTCGGGCCAGTGCATGTGGACGTGGGGGTCGATCCGGCCCGGCAGGACGTACCGGCCCCGGGCGTCGATCTCCCTTTTCCCGGCGAGTGTTTCGCCGGGCGTCGCGATGGCCGCGATCGTCTCGCCCCGGACGCCGAGGTCCGCTTCGACTCTTCCCCAAGGATGAACCAGGGTTCCGCCCCGGATGACGAGGTCGTAGCTCAAGGTCCGCCTCCTACGGCAAGAAACGGCTTGTTGGAAGCTCAGCTCAGGCCCGAAGCGCCGGGATCACTTCCCGGCCGAACAGCCGTACGCTCTCGACTTCCCCATTGAAAGGAAGGTGTTTGACGATGAAGTGGTTGACGCCGATGTCGAGGAAGCGCTCCAGGCGCCGGACGATGTCCTCGGGCGTGCCGATGAGGGTTTTGTCCGCGAGCTCTTCCGGGCTGAGGTCCTCATCGTGGTGGAGGGTGAAATACGGCGCGATTTTGTCGAGCTCGTGCCGGATCACGTCCTTGTCCCGCGTACAGCATCCGTAAAAGCCGACGCCCCAGAGCATCTCCTCCGGGTCCCGCCCCAACTCGGCCGCGCGGGCCTTGACGGCGGCCATGCCCTCGGTCATCTGGTCGATCCGGCCGCCCCAGGGCATCCAGCCCCGGGCGTGCTTCGCGACCCGTTCCAGCGTCTTCCCCACGTCTCCGCCCGATACGATGGGCGGTCCCCCCGGCGTGTAGGGCTTCGGCTCGAA
>JASLXW010000024.1:0-10318 GCA_030740135.1 Nitrospinota bacterium | reverse complement strand
AACGACACATTTTCAAATTGGTAGTGTTTGCCCTCGTAGCTGACGTTGTCTTGCGTGAAGAGGGCGTTTAGGATCTCGAGCGCTTCGTTGGTCATGCCCCCACGCTTGGCGTAGGGAACGCCGCATGCGTCGAACTCGGGCCGGTGCCCGCCGACCCCGAATCCCAGAATGAGCCGCCCCTTCGTGGCGTGATCGAGTGTCGAGATGAGGTTCGCCAGGTGGATGGGGTGGCGCATGGGAAAGAGCAGGACCGACGTCCCGAGGGCGATCCGCTCGGTGACGGAGCTGAGGGCCGCCAGGACCAGGGTGGCCTCGAAGATTCCCTTCGTCCCGAAGGCGGCGCTGAGGCCGGGGGGCGCGAGAAAGTGGTCCGCCACCCAGGCGGAGTCGAAGTCAAGGGCTTCAGCTTCCCGGGCCAGGGTTCGCAGATGGTCGAAGTCCACGACCGGGTAGCCGTCGTTGGGCAGCAGGAGTCCGAAATGGGGCGTCGGGCGGTTTGTCACGCGGGCATCCTCCGTTGAGCCGGCGGGCGTCCGGCGGCCTCAGGCCGGGCCGGGCGTCTTCTCGGCAATTAGGCGGTAGAGCTCGGGCCGCCGCCCCTCGAAATAAGGGAGGGTGCTCCGGCCCTCGGCGATTTGCGAAAGGTCTAGGGCGGCTCTAAGGATCATGGGTTCGTCCGGGGGCGCCTCGGCCGACAGTCCGCCCAACGGATCGACCACGCAGCTTCGCCCGAAAAACCGGGTTTCCACCTCCCCCAGCCGCTCGACCCCCGCCTTGTTGCACGCCGCGACGAAGAATAGGTTCTCCAGCGCCCGCGTCCGGAGCTCGATATGGAACATTTCCTCGGCGGTCGCCGAAGGCGAGGGGGCCCAGGCCGGAACGTCGGCGACCAAAAAGACGACCTCGGCCCCTTGAAGGGCGAGCATCCGCCAACCCTCGGGGAATCTCCGGTCGTAACAGACGAGGAGTCCCACACGCGCCTTGGGGGTGTCGAAGACCGGGAACCCTTCCCCCGCCGAAAAGAATCGGTGCTCGTCCACGCCGGTTTTCGGGGTCGCCGCGAGGTGGGTCTTGGCGAACCGGAGGGCCGGCCCGCCTCCCGGAAGGACGCCTTCCACCGGCCCGCCGCCGGGTCCGAACAGGACCACGCTGTTCAGCCGTTTTCCCGTTTCGGGAATGAGTTCGTAAAAGGGATAGACGATGTGGCAATTGAGCCGGCGCGCCCGTTCGGCGACCTCCGCGATGGCTTCGGATGCCAGCGGCAGGGCCCACGGGACATGGTCCACGCCGGGGTTTCGGGGAAAGTACGGGGTCGTGGACAGCTCGTTGAGGCAGATGAAGTCGGGAGAGCCGGCGGCGGCCTCGTCGATCAGCCGGAGGTTTTCCGTGAGATTGGCGTCGAGGTCCATTCCGGCCGGGCCTCTTTGGATGAGCGCAACTTGAAGGGTTCGCTCGTGACTCACTCGATGCCCCCCGTTCGTTTCAGGCGATGGTCCGTGAAACCGCCCGGTGTTTCTCAACCGGTCCGGCGAGGAAAGGCGCGAGCCCCCCCACGCTTCAATTCGGCCGATGGTTGAATGGTAAGGACCCGGAGATTCGATCCATCAAGCTAGCAAACCGGGGAAAAAGGTGTCAAGGAAGGATTCCCGGGAGCGCCCCCAGGTCGCGTCGCTTCTTATCTACCGCTCGGTGACGAAGGCGAGAGGGATGGATGGATTCCGGAGTGATTTGTCGCTTCCCGTTATAAAAGGGTATAAGGGGATCATGTCGTCAGGCGGCGGCCCGTCCGTGGGAATCTCCGGCGCCGGGTGGTTCCAATTCAGGGGAGTTTCCCATTCGGAAGATCATCGATTTGAGCCTCATCGTGGAAGAAGGCATCCTGATGCCGTTTCTCAATGAAAGGGACGAGCCTTTCGTCCTGGATGTGGTGAAGACGCATGACTCCGGACCGGCGCACGGAACCGTCGTGGAGATGTACCTTCACGTCGGCACGCATATCGACGCCCCCCTCCACTTCATCCGGGGCGGAGACACGATCGATCAGATCCCCCTGGACCGGCTCGTCGGCGACGCCCTCGCCCTTGACCTGCTCCACAAGCAGGGGGTCGTCCCGATCGAGAAGGCGGACCTGGAGGAGGCGGTGGAGAAGCTTCGACGGGAGGGGATGGAGCACAAGCCGGGGGACATGGTCCTCATCTGCACGGGACATCATGAGCGGCACTGGGGGAGCCTGGATTACTGGAAGTTTTCGCCCTACGTGACCGAAGAGGCAGCCCAGTGGATCGTCGATCAGGGATTTTCCGCCGTGGGGTTCGACTTCATGCAGGACATCCCCCGGGAACAGCAGGACCCCAAAGCCCCGGGACCCATCCACCGCATCATTCTGAGGAACTCTCTCTACAACATTGAGTACATTACGGGTCTGGACCGGGTTGCGGGCAAGAAAGTCTGGCTCTCGGCGGCGCCGGTCTTGTTCAAAGGGGTGGAGGGGGCTCCCGCGCGGGTGTACGCCATCGTGGATGAGTGAGCCGGCGAACGGATGCGGGTGCCGACGGGGCCTGAGGTTTGGAGGAGCCGCCCATGTCGTTCAATGATCCAAGGGATTTTCTGGCGCGTCTGGAAGAGGAAGGGGACCTGATCCGGATCTCCGAGCCGGTGGACGCCCGCTTCGAGATCTCGGCGTACATCCGGAAGGCCTCGGACCAGCAGGGGCCGGCGCTCCTCTTCGAGCAGGTCAAGGGGCGCGACATCCCCGTTGTGGGGGGGATTTTCGCCGCGCGCCGCAGGGTGTTGCGGGCCCTGGGGTTCAAGTCCGAGGAGGCCGTCGAGCGGTTCCACCGAGCGGCCGACCATCCCATCGCCCCCGTTCTCGTCGATGAAGGTCCCTGCCAGGAGGTGGTTTACGAGGGGGACGAGGTCGATCTGACCCGGCTGCCCATCCCCACCTACAGCCCCCAGGACGGGGGGGCCTTCATCACCCACGGGATCGAGATCTCCAAGGACCCGGAAACCGGGGAGAAGAACGCGGGCATCTACCGCATGCAGCTCCAGGGCCGAAACCGGCTCGGGATCTTCGCCAACGTCCAGCAACACTGTTACATCCACTACGCCAAGGCGGAGAAGAAAGGGAACGCCCTGGAGATCGCCGTGGCCCTCGGGGTGGACCCGGCCGTCATGCTGGGGACGCAGGTCAAGGCCCCGTACGGAACGGACGAGCTGAGCATCGCGGGAGGTCTCCGGGGGGAGGCGGTCCCGGTGGTGAAATGCCGGACCGTGGACCTCGAAGTTCCGGCGATGAGCGAGATCGTGATCGAGGGTCGGATGCTGCCCGACATCCGGGAGGCCGAAGGTCCCTTCGGCGAGTTCTCCGGGTACTACGGCCCCGGGGATCAGCGGCCCGTGGTCGAGGTGAGCGCCGTCACCCACCGGCGCTCTCCGATCTTCCACGCGGGTTTGACGGGCGTTCCGATGACGGAGAACCACTTCCTGAAGCAGATCCCGAACGAGGTCACCGTCTTGCGGGACCTCAGCGCCAAGTTTCCCGAGGTGAAATCGGTTCACTTTCCGGCGTCGGGATGCAGCGAGTTCCACTGCTACATCTCGATGACGCCTCGGTACAAGGGACAGCCCCGAAACGTCATCCTCGCCGCACTGGGGAGCGCCAAGCGGCCGAAGCTGGTGGTTGTGGTGGACGAGGACATCGACATCTTCGATGACGTGAAGGTCCTGTGGGCGGTCAGCACGCGGATGCAGGCGGACCGGGACGTGATCGTCGTGCCTGCCGCCGGCGGCGGCCCCCTCGACCCCTCGGCGCCCGAGCCGAACCTTTCGGCCATGATGGGGATCGACGCCACGCGCCCCTTCGGGGAGGAATTCCCGGATGTGCCGGAGGTCCCCGGCGTCGAGAACGTCCCCGACCTGCTGGCCCTGGCGCGCCTGCGCGGAGCCAAGGCCGGCCCTTGAGGCGTGGGGGTCCGCGCGAACGGCGTTTCATCGGCGCGGCCTGAAATCGCGCGCTTGGAGAGACCCATTCGGGTCGGGCGGGTTGTCGAAAGCATGTGAAGCCGGAGGTGATCGATGGACAATCTGCGGGTGGTCGGCAAGCCGGTCCCTCAGATCAACGCGCCCGAGAAGGTCCACGGGTCGGCCCGGTACGTGGGGGACCTGGAATTTCCACGCATGCTCCACGCCAAGCTCCTCCGGAGCCCCCACGCCCACGCGCGAATCCTGAGCGTCCGGACGGACCGGGCCTTGAGCGTGCCCGGAGTGGCGGCCGTCGCCACCTCGGAGGACACGCCGAAAAAGCCCTGGGGGCCGGTCAAGAGCGACCAGCAGATCCTGGCCGTGGGGAAGGTCCGGCATTTGGGGGAGGAGATCGCGGCGGTCGCGGCGAGCCACGAGGCCGCCGCCCAAGATGCTGTTGAGCGGATCGAGGTCGAGTATGAGGTTCTGGGGCCGGTGTTCGACGCCGAGGCCGCCCTCGCCCCCGGCGCCCCGGAGGTCCACGAGGGGACGGGGAACATCGCCCGGGAAATCCGCATCCGCCGCGGGGACGTCGAGCAAGGCTTCCGGGAATCGGCGGTCATCCACGAGGAGACCTACACGACGCCTCACCAGTTCCAGACTTACATGGAGCCCCTGGGGGCCCTGGCCGACATCGACGGTCAGGGACGCATCACGCTCCATGTCCCCACCCAATCGATTTATTTCACCCGGCGGCTCGTCGCGGGGGCCCTGGACCTGCCCTCGACGAAGATCCGGGTGATCCAGACGCACGTGGGCGGGGCCTTCGGCGGGAAGCTCGGCGAGGACCCCATGGGCCACATCGCCGTGATTCTCGCCCAAAAGACCGGTCGTCCGGTCCGCCTCCTCAACAACCGGCTGGACGAGTTTCAGGGATCGAGGCCCCGGATGCCCGCGGCCGTTCACCTCAAGATGGGGGTCCGGGACGACGGGACGATCGCCGCCAAGGAGAGCCGGATCGTCGGGAACAACGGCGCCTATTCCGGTTTCTCCTACGAGGTGATCCAGGTGACGGCCACCCGGATGGACAACCTGTACCGCCAACAGAACCTCAAGACCGACGCCCTTCTCGTTTACACCAACCTGATCCCGGCGGGCGCGTTCCGGGGGTTCGGCAATCCCCAGATGTCCTTCGCCGTGGAGTCCCATATGGACGTCCTGGCCGAGAAGCTGGGGATGGACCCCGCGGAGATCCGCCTCCGGAACGTGGTCCATCAAGGGGACACGAGCATCCACGGCTGGGAGATGGGGAGCTGCGGCATCGAGGAGTGCATCGAGAAAGCGACCGAGGCGGTTGGATGGAAAGCGGCGCGCGTGGCCTCCGGGAGCGGCGCCGTCCGGACGGGGGTCGGTCTCGGGTGCGCCGTTCATTCAACTTCCAGCCGGCAGCTTTCCAACTGGGACGGCTCGACGGCGGTGGTCAAGGTCGATGACGACGGCAAGGCCCAGGTCGTCTGCGGCGAGGGGGATCTGGGGCAGGGTGCCCAGACGGTCATCGCACAGATCGCCGCCGAAGGGCTGGGCCTCGAGGTCGAGGACGTCCGAGTCTCCGCGGCCGACACCGAGAACACGCCGCTCTGCTTCGGGGGCTACGGCAGCCGTTTGACGCTGATGGCGGGCAACGCCGTGCAAAAGGCGGCCGAGTCCTGCGCGGAAAAGCTGCTCCACATCGCCGCGGAGGCGCTGGAAGTCTCGCCGGGAGACCTGTCCGTCGGGGAAGGGGCGATCTTCGTCACGGCCGCCCCGGACAGAAGGATGGGCGTGGGCGAGGCCGTCGCGGCGAACCTGCTTCGCGCCGACGGAGATATCGTCTACAGCCAAGCCACGTGGGACGCGCCGACGGTGATGCCCGACGAGGAGAACCACTACGGCCGGTCTACCGTCGCCTGCTCGTTCGCGTGCGTGATTGTCGAGGTGGAGGTGGACACCGAAACCGGCCAGGTCCGATTGAAGCGCATCGTGGCCGCCGACGATCTGGGCCGGGCGATCAATCCGCTGACCGTCGAGGGCCAGGTCCAGGGCGAGCTTGCGCAGGGATTGGGTTACGCGATGTTCGAGAACGCCGTTCTGGACGGCGGCGGGTTCGCGGGGGGCAATCTGGCCGACTACACCGTGCCGAACGCGGGCTCGCTTCCGGAGATCACCTCGATCTTTATCGAGTCGCTCGATCCCAACGGCCCTTTCGGCGCCAAGGGGTGCTCGGAGTGCGCCCTCGTCCCCTGCGGCGCCGCCCTGGCGAACGCCGTCTATGACGCGGTGGGCGTGCGGGTGACAACGCTGCCGATCCGGCCTGAGTCCGTTTTGAAGGCCCTGTCCGAGGCGGGTCCTGCGTGATGTCCCGGGTGTCTTCCGCCCAAGACGGGAGAACGCTCGATCCCATCACCCGCGGCGGTCAGGCCGAAAGAGGGGAAGCGTGATGCGTCAAGTCAGTCCGCATGTCTGTATCGATCCGGACGACGGGGGGTGCACGGTCGGGGCCATCCGGACGTCCGAGGGGGTGGTCCTGGTCGATTCGCCCCACAAACCGACGCGGGCGCTGCGGTGGCGGGATGAAGTCGAAACGCTGGGCGAGGTCCGCTACCTGATCAACACCGAGCACCACATCGACCACACCTTCGGCAACGCCTTTCTCCCCGGCGTCGTTCTCGTCCATCAAGGGGTCCGGGAGAAATTCTGGGAGGACAACGTTCTCGGGGGGTGTCCGTTGAAGGACCCGCGTCCGTACGTCGAAAAGTGCGACCCGCAGGCAGTGGATTTGGCCGGCCGATATCTCAGGCGCGGGGACCGGAAATCTCCTTTGACGGCCGCCTGACGCTGTTCCTAGGGGACGTGACCATCGACCTCTTCGCCCTGCCCGGCCACATCGCGGCGGAGACCGCCGTCTATGTCCGGGAAGACAAGACGCTTTTTGCGAGCGACAACGTCTTTCATGACACCATGACCTGGCACCACGAGGCCCTCCCGTTCGAATGGCTTGAGTCGCTGGATTCGTTCAAGAAGATGGACGTGGAGGTGGTTGTGCCGGGGCACGGAACCGAAGCGGGGCCCGAGGTATTCGATGAGATGAGGCAGGTTGTGGAATACGCCATCCGGGAAGTGCGCTCGGCCATTCAGTCCGGGATGAGCCGGGAGGAGGCGGCCGAGAAGATCACGTTCATCGACCGCCAGCCGGTTCCGGAAGAACATCGGGCGTACGCGCCCATGCTTCAGCGGATCTTCGTCGGGCGGATCTATGATGTGATTCAGGCGCGGGCCTCGTAACCATTTCCCGCAATCCAATGGCGCCGGGAATGCCTTCATCGACACCATGTTGTCCGTTCAGGCCTGCGAGCAGCCGGGCGTCCGGGGGGCGGACCCGCCGTTCATATTTCCGCAACCTGCCTGCGCGATCCATCCGTGAGCGGCGCGCCGTCGGATTTTTGGGATAGGGCCTGCCGGCCCAAGGCTGAAAAGTCGGATCACAATCCCGCGGCATTCCAGTCCGACGCGGGCGTTTCCGGCGCGGGGGTGTACCCCGCGGCCTTGACGCCGGCGATGGCGCAGTACTCATCCTTGTCGGAGGCGTCGCCGCAGATGCCGACCGCGCCCACCGCATTGCCGGACGCATTACATATCAGAACGCCGCCGGGAACGGGGATGAAGCGGCGGGCGGATGCCGCCGCCAGCGCGCCTTGAAACGCCGGACGGTCCTTGAGGCGGTCTCTGATGGCGCGGCTGGGCATGCCCATTCCCAGGGAGGCCCAGGCTTTTCCAACGGCGATGTCCACGCGCAGGACGCCCGATCCGTCCTCCCGCTTGAGGGCGATGAGGTTCCCCTCCGAGTCAAGAACCGCAACCGTCAACGGCAGGAGTCCCGCCTCGCGTCCCGCCGCCAACGCGGCGTCGATGATTGAAGAGGCGGAATCCAGCGGGAGGCCCGTCTGAATGTTCGTCAATTCACGCTCGGACATGGCAAGGCTTCACCTTCCCGTCCATAAGTTGGTGAGAATTCCCGGCCATTGAGGATGGCATAAATCATGTCCTACACATAGCGACTCACGAAAATATCCGGAGGATTTCCCGACACTTCTCGCCGGACACAGATAGGCCATTCATCAAACAAGGCTCGATAATTCTTTGGAAGGAAAGGAGGGTCGTTCACATCAGGCCCAGGAGGCGGGCCGCGTTATTCCCGAGAATGTTTTCGATCGCTTCCCGGGGGATCTCCGGCAAATCGAGCCGTTTCGCGACCCGGTTGATCTGTTCGTAAGTCGCCATGAAATCCTTCGGTATGCAGAGGCGGTACTCGCTGCCGTATAACACCCGGTCCAGTCCCACGAGATCCTGACACATCAAGAGCGCCCGGAGGAGCGTCTCGGGGGGGAGGGTGCACCAGTAGGCCATCTCCGCATAGAAATTCGGATGTTTGGCGACCAGGCACACCCCTTCCTCCCACCAGGGCCATCCGGTGTGGGCGGCAATCACTTTGAGCTCGGGGTAGCGGATGCCCACCGGGTCCAGCAGGTGAGGGGGTTGGAATTTCATCGGGGCGTTCACGCTCGGTGTCCAGCCCATGTGGAACTGGACGTAGATGCCGTAAGCGATGGCCCGCTCATACAGCGGATACAGGGTCGGGTCGCCGGGATCGAAGTGGTTGTACGTGGGCATGAGCTTCAGGGCCTTCATGCCCAGCTCGTTGACGCACCGGTCGAGCTCGTCCAGGGCTTCGCTGATGCCGCGCATGGGGTCGATGCCCGCCACGGCGATGAATTTGTCGGGATGCTCTCGGGCGAGGCCCGCGACGTAATCGTTGGGGACGTGGGGGTTCGGCTTTTCGGGATGGGGGGAGGTGCGCCGGAAGTCGTAGGCCATGATGCACGCCCAGTCCAGCCCGGCTTTCTCCATGTCGCGCAGCAGGGTTTCGGGACTGACCGGCTCCCGGGTGACGGGCCGCTCCCGGCGGGTTCCGTCCGGGTCGTACGTATACTTCCAGGGGCGATAAAGCTCCCGCCCCCACCAGCCCGGGATGTGATTCGGGACCTCCCCGACGTGAACATGAACATCGATTCGCAACGAAATCCCTCCCCATGGGTGCGCCTTGATCTTGCCGTGAAATGAAGCGCGATGGACCGCGGCCGACTTCCGGCGCTCCTCGGTTCCTCAGCGGGTTGGGGAAAAATGATTTTCGAGCTTGAGCGGATCTCTCACACGCTTCGGGCGACCCTTGCTTGGAACGACGGCTTGGCCGCGATGGGCGCCCTCCGGAGGAGTCGTTTGCCGGCGTGTTTCAGCTTCCCGTTCGAAAATGCTCATGCGGTTTGGAACCGCGCCGGCTCCTGAATCCCGCACCGCGCATACCACTCCGCGACCAGATCCTCGGAGTCGACCACCACCCCGGTGTGCAGCGAGATCAGGAAAAGGGCCGCCTCTTCCGCCTCCTCCGAATAACCGGCCGTGACATCCTGTGGGACGACGACCCGGAACATCCGGTTGGCCGCGTCGAACGCGGTGCACAAATCACAGCAATCCGTGTAGGCCCCGATGATGACCACCGTCTTCTTGTCTAGGTTTCGGAGGAGGTATTCCAGGTCGGTCGGGTAGAAGGCGCTCAGCCGCTTTTTCGTCCGGACGTAATAGTCGCCGGGCGCTTCCTCGACGTTGAGGTCCACCCATTTGGTCCCCTCCAAACTGTGATTCTTCTGGTTCTCATTGGGGCCGATGTAGGCCTCATACAAGGACCGCCAGTTGGATGGGCTGATCCCGTTCACATCGTCGATTCCGTCGGCCCGCAGCCAGAGCTGGACGTGGATCATGGGAACGCCGCACTGGCGCGCCGCCCGGGCGAACCAGTTGTGCCGCTCGATGATGTCCCGCCCCCGCGGAGCGGGACAGGTGACATCGGGCTCGTCTCCAAGGTGCCCCCGGTGCATGTCGATGCTCACGACGGCGCATTGGGAAGGGTCCACCCAATCGGAAAACACTTCCGGCATGTCCCGTTTTTTCTTTAGGAAATAGCACTTCATTGGAGTCATCATGGATTCATCCCCCTTACCGCTTCCTGAACATAAGCCCGTTTCAGGACTCCCAGGGAGGGTTGCCGGCTTTCGGGAAGAGAAGGTCCTCCCGGTTCCCTGGAGCCAACGAACGGGAACCCGGCGCCTCGCGCTTCGAAAACGTTATTCACCCTTGCGGAATCATTGCAAGCTACCACAGGCCCATCCGGAATCCAAACCCGGCCGTGAGCCGATCGCGGCCCCCGCCGTGTATAGGTTCAGATAGATGTGAGACATCTCCTTGGGTAGGGAGTAGAGTTCCA
>JASLXW010000249.1 GCA_030740135.1 Nitrospinota bacterium | reverse complement strand
GCTCCGTTCGGAGGCCTTCGGCAAGGCAAAGCGAATACGGGCGTCAACATCCGTCTTCTTTCATAAATTCCGCCAACCGCTGGCCGATCATCAGGGAGGTGTTATTCGTGTGGGCGTGCGGGATGACGGGCATGATCGAGGCGTCGGCCACCCGCAGATTGGACATACCGTGGACGCGAAGCCGCTCATCCACGACGGCGCTGTCATCGGACGCCGGGCCCATCTTGCATGTGCCGACGCCGTGGTGGAAGCTATCGTACGTCTTTCGCGCGAATTCCGCCCAATCCTCATCCGGGCCCGGCAGGAAAAGCGGCCCGTAAAACTCGCTCATCGCTTTGGTCTTCGCCAGCGCCTCGATGAACCGAAGGACGGTGACCGTGGCCTCGATGTCCGCGGGGTCTTCCATCATCCGCGGGTCGATGCCGGGCAACTCGGCCGGATCGGTGTTTTTCAGATAGATCCGGCCCCGCGAGCGCTGCTCGATGAGGTGAACGGAGATCGTGTTCATCTGCCCCAACCCTTCCATCTCGGCCGGCTGCCGGATGATGGCCTGAAAATCCGAGTATTCGAGACTCGGGTCGCTTTTCAGGTTCATCATGGTCGAGGGCGTGATCCAGTCTTCGATGTGCTCTTTCGCGCCCTCGAATTGCAGAAAGACGACCGCGTGGTCCTGGTGGTTCTCGCCGATGCCGTTCAGCGCATGGACGACCGGGACGCCGAGGCGCTCAAGCTCTGCGGACGCGCCGATCCCCGAGAGCATCAGAATTTGCGGAGAGTGATAGGCTCCCGCGCTCAGGACGACCTCACCGCCCGAAACCGTCTGAACCTGCCCATTACGCTCATACCGGACCGCCGTGACGCGGTTTCCCTCGATGTCCAATGAATGGACCAGGGCCTCGTCGATGATGGTCAGGTTGGGCCGGGAACGGGCGTCCGACAGAAAAGCGACCACGGACGACTGCCGCATCCCGTCCTTCACGTTGTACGCTGTGATGGAGATCCCCCAAGGGTTCGGAAGGTTCTGGTCCTGAATGAGGGGAAGCCCCAGATCGACGGCCCCATCAATCTGGGCGCGCTCCAGCGGACTGGTGATCTGGTCGAAGGAGGCGACCCGCCGCTTGGTGTACAGGGGGCCGTCGCTGCCGTGGAAGGGGTGATCCGGATAATCCTGGTCCGCCTCGATCCGCTTAAAGACGGGAAGCACCTTGTCCCAAGCCCATTCGGGGTTGCCGGCCGCGACCCAAGCCTCGAAATCGGCCGGAATCGCCCGGATGACCGTCATCATGTTGACCGAGGAGCCGCCTCCCAGGACCCGGCCAGCGAGGGAGTAGTACACGCTCCCGTCAATGGACCGGTCCGAGGGAAACATCTCGATGTAGGGAGACTCCAGAAGGAGCCGCCCGACCTTTGCGGATTCGGCGATCAGGTCCGGAAGCGGCTGCGGGTCGGGGGCGCGATCCAGCAGAAGGACGCTTCGTCCGGGATCCTCGGAAAGCCGGGAGGCGGCCACACATCCCGCCGAGCCGCCCCCGATGATGATCACGTCATATGGTTCGGCCATCGCCCTGCTCCCCCTAAGCGTCGTCCCGCCCCGCGTCGGGCTGTTCGAGGCGCCGGCGGAGCCGTCTCGAAAACTCATTGAGCATCACGCCGGCCGCGCCCCGGAGAATCATGTCGCCGACGATTGCGATCCGGCCTTTGATCTCGGCGTCGAAATGATGCGTCATTTTCGTCCCGGCCGAATCGGAGGGGGTCAGGTTCAACGTGACCCACGCGTGGATGGCGCTCCGGGTCAGGTCATCCATCCCCTCTACCCGGACCTTCATCTCCGTGGGCGGGACGCTCTCCGCGATGGCCGCCCGGAACCGGAACTTCCCGGACATGGGGCCGACCTTGGCGCCGATCACCCCGTCGAAGGTCCGGTCGTCCAATTGAACGATCTCGTCCAGGCCCGGCACGCAGGATGCGAACGCCTCCATGTCCATCACAAAATCCCAGACCTTCCGGATGGGGGCCGCGACATCGATTTTCCCTTCGATGATCATCGCAATATCTCATCCATTTCGGGCGCGCTCTATCGCGGAATCACGGGCAACACCAAGCGCGAGCCGCCCGATCCTTCCAACACCGTATTCCGGGCCTTGATGGCTTTCGCGGCGTGATACCAGAAGAAGTTGTCGGCGACCGAATCACAGCTCGCGATCTCCAACCGCACCCGGTGGCCCGGCTGGAAAACGTTGCAGGTCGGCATGATTTCGATGGCGAACGTCTCGGGCTGATTCGGCGTCAGCGGGATCTCGCGGGCGTGCGTATGCCAAGGCTGCCAGGGCTTGCTTCTCTCCGCGTCCGCCTCCCGGTGGGACGCCCGGAGCCAGCCCTTCGTCAGGGTCCTCGACTTGCCGTCCGGGCCTTCATCCATCAAAACGACGAACCAGTCCGTATCCTCCGCCGAGGATTTCGCCGCCAGATTCAGGACGACGGGGCCGGTCACTTCCATGGGCCGCGTCATGGGCTCGGTCCGGTAAACGAGCCGCGGATTCCCGTACCGGCTCTCCTCGCTCAGGGGATCGTATTCGTAGGTCCGCTCCCCGTCGCTCCCCGGGGATTCGGAGAGCGCACCCTCCAAGCCCTTCGGCGGACCGCCCAGGTGGAAGTCCGTCCACACGGTGCGGGCCAGCGGCCACTCGTCCTCCGAGCGCCAGACGTCCTCCCCCTGGATATAAAGCTGGATGGGCGGCCCCTCCATCACCCGGGTGTCCATGCCCTTCAGCCATTGGTCGTACCACCGCAGGGCCTCCTGGTGATAATTCGCGAAGGGCCTGCGGGGCTGCGGAACCGGACCGATCAGCATCCGCTTGGGGACGCCGGTCACGCCCTCCCAGCCGCTGAAAGCGCCCCGGAGGTGGAGCTGATAGAACTGCCAGTCGCAGCCGAAGTACGTGGGGACGTTGATGCGGTCCAGCCTCGGCCAGGCGGAGCGCTCCTGATAGTACTCGCAATCCAGGGGGTGCTTGAGACCGAGGGCCGTCTGGAAATGGTGATGGAATCCGGACGGGTCCTTCAGCCGGCCGCCCCAGAAGTTCAAATAGGACATGTTGGCGAACCAGCCCCGCAGGAACCCGTCCGACGGGATGCCGCCGTGGAAGCAGGAGTCGCGGTACATGTCCGTGGCGGCGTCGTAGGGGAAGATGGCCTTCAGGCTGGGGGGTTGGTGGCTGCCCGCCACCATGATCTGGCTCCTCGCGTAATAGGAGCAGCCCACCATCCCGACGTTGCCGTTGCACCAGGGCTGCGAGGCCGCCCATTCAATGGTCTCGAACAGGTCGTGCTGCTCGACGGGCCCGCAGAAGTCCCACACGCCGTCGGAGTCGTTAGAGCCCCGGGCGTCCACCACAACGTGGACGTAGCCCCGCGGCGTCCAGAACTGGGTGATCCCCGCCTCGTTCTGGCCGAGCGGAACCGGGGTGTGCTGGAGCTGGCGCGAATAACACGACCACGCCACCAGGGCGGGAAACTTTTCCCCGGGGGCGTAGGGCCGAAAGATGTCCGCCGCCAGCTTGACGCCGTCGCGCATCGGGATGCGGATGCCTTCCTCCGGACAGATCGAATACCGGGGCATGGAGGCCTCCGGCGTCTCCGGGGTCTCATCGAAGGGGTATTGCGGCCAGGCCGCGGGATAGGCGGTTCGGATGCTGTCTGGGTTGACATACACGGCTTTCCGCTCCTTTCGCTGGAAGATACTTATTCTCCGAAAAGGTGGGGGGTGCGGCGGCCCGGCCGCTCCATCCTCGCGAACCGAATTCTAACGTGAGGCGGCGGCCACGGCATCCATCTGGATCGTGCAGCCCCGAACCCATTGGGGGGGCCTCACCCCGCAAACCAGCGCCGCCGGCGGCGCTTTCGGGAAGGCCCGCTCCCAGACTTCGAGGGAGGCGTCGAATTCGCTGAAGTCCGCGTAGAAGTTCTGCGACCAGACAACGTCCGCGAGGCGGCTCCCGCCCGCCCGGCAGATTTTTTCCATCTGGCTCAGGATATGCTCGGTCTGCCGGCGGCCGGCGGAGCCGAACCACGGCATGTCCGGGTGGATCCGCGCCTCCGGAGCGATCTCCCGGCCGTCGTCGGTCGCAAAAACCCCAGACAGGAACAGGAAATCCCCGGCGCGAACCGCGTGGGGCTGATGGCCCGCCGGCGCGGGGACGCCCCTGGCCATAACGCTCTTTTTCTTCGCCTTCCCCCCGTCCCGGACGGCGATCAGGTTGATCTCGATCAGACATTGGGCATCGGCGATCCGGCTGACCGGCAGGAGGCTCCGCGCGGGGGGATTTTTCGGGAAATACTCCTTCCAGACCTCGTCGAACTCATGGACGTCCTCCATGTCCATGAGCCACACATCGGCTTTGACGACGTGATCGAGCGAGCTCTCCGCCTCTTCGAGGACCATCTGGAGGCGCTTCAGGACGTATTCGGTCTGAAGCCGGATGGCCGAGCCGTACCAGAAACCGGGATCCTTCCGGGCCTCGGGGGCGATGCCGGTCTTGAAATCGCTCGCGATCTGGCCGGTCAAGAAAATGAAGTCCCCCGCCACAACCGCCTGCGGCCCCCCCGCGAAGGGTCCGCCCGGAGACTTTGGGACGTTTCCCATGTCGATGATCCGCTTCCGGGTCGCTCCGGCATCCGTGACGGCAATCAGTTCGAGCCCCACCAGCGCGCCCGGCACGGCCAGGGCCTCGATTGCGACGTGCGTGCTGGCCGGCCGGATGGAGGGCGGCACAAATCGTTTGCGGGTGTCCAGATACGGCGAGGCGGCCTCGGGCCGCGTCACGAATTGATCAATCCGGACGCCGTTCTTGAAAGACGACCCGGCGGATTCCAGGATGGCCCGCGCGTTGTTGAGGATGTAATCCGACTGAATCTTCGACAGAACCACCGGGTTGGAGACGCCGCGGCTGTTTCTTTTCACCTCGGGGGCGAGCCCGTTTTGATAATCGGACGGGATCTGCCCGCCCAGGAACACAAAGTCCCCGGCCTTGACGGCGTGGGACCCCATGACGGGCCGGGGGACCTTCGGACAATGGATGGCTTCGCGCCGCATATTGTTCCTTTCACGCCTGAGCGAAACGGCGGCCTCGATGAGGGCGCGGAACTCCTCAGCCCGACCCGAAATTCCCGTCCGGGAAATACTCGGCGAGGTCCATCGCGCGCCACATCGCCTCGGGCGGGTCGCAACGGTCGGGCAGCGGGACATCGATGGGCTTCGTCGCGTCGATGAGCACCTTGGTGTTGAGGCCGCCCCTTTGCGGCCAACCCTCTCCCGACGCGCCCATGGCGTCCAGCGTGCCGCACTGTACGTCCTTGATGAAGTCGAAGTCCCGATCCGGCCGGGTCCTGGCCGTGATGGCCCAGAGGACCTCACCGAGATTGGTCGGGTCCACGTCGTCATCCACAACGATGGCGATCTTGAGCAGGTACACCGAGGCCAGCGCGGCCAGACCCGCCGCCTTGCCCTGCCCTTCCGTCTCCTTGCGGATCTGGATAACCGCCGTGTGGATGATGCCTTCCGAGGGGTGAAACACGTCCAGGACGTTGTGCACCGAGGCCCGGATCTTGTTGAACACATAGGCGTCCTGCGCCAGAAGGGAGCAGTTCACGTGGTCGATATACGGGGAGTGCACGTCGTAGAGGATGGCGTCGCGGCGGTGCGTGATGGCCGACACCTCGATGACCGGGGAATTCCGGGCCTCCCCATAGAAGAAGGTGTACTCGCCGAAGGGCCCCTCCTCCTCCCGGACGCCCGCGCGGATCCTGCCCTCGATGGCGATTTCCGCCCGAGCCGGAACGGGCACGTCCACCGTCTCGGCCGGGGCGAGCTCGAGCGCCTCTCCCAGGACCCCGCCCATCGTGGCCAGCTCGTTCTGGAGCGCCCCCCGGACCTGGGAGGCCAGGATGCCCAGGGGATGGTGGCCGATGAAGATGACGCACTCCAGATCCTGTCCCTTCGCCTCGGCCTTCTTCAGGAGATGGAACAGGTGCGTGCCCTCATTGATAAAACAGCCCAGGCGGTTCGGCCCCTTCACCATGTGGCGATAGATCCCGATGTTCGGCTCGCCCGTGTCGGGATTCCGGACGATCAGGACCCCGGCGGTGATGAAAGCGCCCGAATCCT
>JASLXW010000248.1 GCA_030740135.1 Nitrospinota bacterium | reverse complement strand
CCTCCGCGCCGCCCTGGACGGTCACGCCTGTCCGCTCCTCCGTGCCGGAGTTGCGGACGAATACGCCCGCGCGCTGAACGCCCCCGGCGTCGTCCAGCGCAAGATACAACATTCCGGGGTCTTCGGGGATTTTCAATTGTCTCGCCCGGACCTGCCAGCCAAACGCCGACCGGCAGGACCGGGCCAGGAGCCCGTCCATGTCGCGCCAGACCTCCGTCCCCGGGGCGAAGCGCGCGCGGTCCGTATAGAAGGCGTAGCGGGTCTTCCGGTGTCCGGCCTCGAAGGGGCGGCGGACGGCCTCCATCCACGCTTCCGTCGATTTCCCGGGGGCGAGACTTCGCATCGACGCCAGGGCGTTGACGGCCGCCTTCAAGCCGTCGCCCGCAAACAGGGGGGAGAAACCCGTTTCCGATTTCACCCGACCGAGCGTGACGTGATGACCCGACGCCTCGCTCCCGACGGCGAAAGGAATCCTGCCCGGGGCGAGGATCGACCCGTCCGAGCCGGCCCCGACCTTCTCGATCAACACGCCCAGCCGGCGGGCGTCCCCCTCCCTTTCCTCCAGGGACCGGATTTCGTCGGCCTCCGCCCCGGCGGCCAGAACACGCGCGCACGACAACCCGGCCCGCCAAAGGAGCCACTTGTCCCCCACCGCCGACAGGACCGGCTCAAAACCGAGGCGTGCGGCCTCCCTCCCGGCCGCGAGATCGCTGTCCACGGTGTTGACGTAGAGCGCCCCCTTGTAGGCGCCGGGATTACGCTCCGCGAGGAACCGGGCCAGGTGCAGACCGACCCGGTCTCCGTCCAGGACCGCCAACCCTTTGCGGAAGGGGTCGTAGACGAGAAGGATGCAGCGGTCTCCGTCCCCGTCGAACACGGCCGCCGCGGCCCACAGTCGGCCGGCGGCCAGGTCCGCATGTCGGCCGCGGGCCATCTCCAACAGGGCCGCCGCACCCGCGTGGCCGGAGAGGTCTTTCCCCGATTCGTCCGCGCACCGATCGCCCACCCAATCGACCTGCTCCAGCTCGACCACGCCGCCGCCCCGGTTCACCGGGGATCCGGCCCCGTTCACCTCGACGACCCGGCTAACGCCGAGTCGCTCGAACACGTCGCGGGCCGTCCCGGCCAGGCTTCCTCCCGCGGCGTCCACCACCAGGAGGAGATCGGAGAAAGGGGTCTCGGACGGTTTGCTTGCCTCTTGGCCGCCCGCGGGAACCCAGGCGTTGTAGGGGTCGCACGCGTGCTCCACAAACGTCCGCCGCGCCTCGGCCTCCCAGGGAAGGACCTCCCCCTCCCCTTCCGGCCCCCCGGACCCCCCAGGGTCTTCCGCCCGGCGTCCGGCCCGCTCGTACACCCGGCGGGTCAGCCGCTCCTCATCGACGGGGTAGAGCTTCGTCGCCAACGGGCCGACGAAGGCCTTGACGCCGTTCTGGCCTTCCGGGTTGTGCGAGGCGGTCGCCATGATCCCCGCCTTCGCGCCCCTTTGAATCATGGCCAGGGGGACGGCGGGCGTGGGGACGGTTCCGAGGACGACGGCCTTCCGGCCGGCGCGGCGGACGCCCCGCACGACCGCTCCCGTGAAAACGCCCTCGCGATCCCTCGGGTCCCACCCGACGACGACCTCCCCCCCGGCGGACGCCTCCTCCTCGGCAAAGGCCGCGGCGTACAGCCCCGCGAAGGCGGGCGTGAGGCGTCCGGTCCGCAAGAAGGCCCCGACCGGGTCGGGCCGGCTTTCCTCGTCATCCGGGACAACGACGCCCCGGACGCCGTCCGTTCCCTGCAGCCGCGGGGGTCCGGCGGTCATAAGCGGTGCGCTCCCGTCATCCACCCCACCCTGGGAATGGACTCATCTCGATCGATGCCGGTCCGTGACGCGCGGCGGCGCTTCCCGCGGGACGTCCGGCTCAATTCGGGGAGGGCGGCCCGCCGGCCGGCCGGATCTTTCCGCCGACGATCGTCAGGATCGGCAACCGCCGTTCGGCCGCGCCCGTTGGCCCGATGGAGAATTTCCCCGTGACGCCGTCGAAATCCTTCGTCGCCGCCAGGACCGCGCGCAAGGCCGCCCGGTCGCCGCCCGCCGACGGGCGGGTCCGTCCCGCCGACCGGAGGCCCGAGAGGAGAAACCGCATGGCGTCGTAGGTGTACGCGGCGGTCTCGGTCGGGGCCTTGGCAAATGCCCGCTGGAAATCGCGGGCGAAACGCGCCCCCCGGGCGGTGGGCCGGAGCTGCGCATACCCGCCTACGAAATAGGCCCCTTCCACGTCCCGCCTCGCCAGGGCGACGATCTCCGAAGAGTTCCACCCCCCTCCGCCCAGGAGGTGGATTCCGCGAATGTTATAAAAGGCGAGACTGGGGACAATGAGGGCGACCTGGGCCGCGCGGTCCGGGATGAACAGTCCCTGAAAAGGAATGCCGGGAATCCGGGCCGGTTTCAATCCCCGCGCCTTTCGCTCCTTCTTGATCCGCTCCACCTCTTCGTCGTCCATTCCGCCCAGGGCGCGGATTTGCCGGCCGAAATCGGTGGCGTCGGGCGGATAGGAAGCCTCCCGGACAATGCGCCCCCCCAGCGCGGCGACGCGCCGGTGAAAAACTCCCCGCATCTCGATGCCCGAAGGGTTCGACGGGTACAGGATCGCCAAACTGCGCAGCCCCAGCTTCCCGGCGGCGTGCACCGCGACGGCTTCCGCCTGGAGGGCGTAACTGACCCCCGTCCGGAAGACGTAGGGATCACCCGCCCGGGCGCCGCCCGAAGGGGCGGCGGGAAGGACGAGAGGAATCCCGATCTCCTGGGCGGCCTTCGCGCCCGCTTCCACTTTCGGACCGGTGTACGGGCCCAGGATCGCCACGATCACGGGATTGAGCGCAAGCTTTTTGACCTCTACGCCCCCGCCGGCGGCCCCGCCGGCGTCCCGCACTTGAAGCTTCACCCGGTCCGCGAACGAACCGGCGTGCTGGAGCGCCAACTGGACCCCCCGCAACCCCTCCCGGCCAATGCCGGCGTTCTCTCCCGATAAGGACAGCAGGATGCCGACGGTCAGGACAGTCCCCCGGCCGGCGGGTTTCGGTCCCTCCGCTCCCTTGGGCCCGGAATCAGCGGCTCCAGACGCCGCGGATCGCCCGTTCGGCGGCGCGGGGGCCTCGGCCGGGATGACGGGAACGGACGCCTGCACGAGGGTCCGGCCGGCCGGACCGCCCAGGGATTTCATCAGCCGCTTGGCGCGCCCGGCGAGCAGGTGTCCCTTTGCATCGATCAGAAAACTTCTCAAAAGAGACCGTGCGGACTCAGGCCGGCCGGCCGCCGCCAGAAGCTCCGCCCGGCGGACCGCCAGGAAACCGGCCGGAAATCCCCGGCCAACCCTTCTCGACAGACGCCCCGTGTCCGAGAGATCAAGATCCCGGAAAATGATCTCAACGGTCCGCTGCTTGAGCCCGCGCCTCTCGTCGGGCGATCGAAGGAGCGGGATGAGGGGGTAGAGGTGTTCCACGGCTTCCGCGGACCGGTTCCGGTCAAACGCCAGGCGGACGAGCGGGCGGAGCGTGGAGAGGCGGTCCGCGTCGGTCTCGGCAAGGAGCAGGGCCGCCCGGTAGTAGCGCTCGGCGTTTTCGAGGCGGCCGAGGGATCGCTGGATGGCCCCGGTCCATTGGTTGGCGCGGAGCCGGAGCAGGTCCGGGTTGTTCGGACCCAGGTAGGGGGAGAACCACCCCAGGGCCGCCGTAAAATCAGCCCGCTCGAAAGCGATCCGCCCCAGGAACATGGAGGCGTTCGGCGCGAGAGGGTTGTGGGGATGCCGGAGCAGGAAAGTCCGCAGCAATCGTTCCCCTTGGGTCCGGTCTCCGGCCGCCAGCGCGCGTCGGCCCTTCTCGAAGAGCGCCTCCTCACGCGGAGGGACTTTTCCAGCGGGCGGGGCGGGTTGGGGGCTCGGGGCGCAGGAGAGGAGGGCCGTCAGAAGGAAACCCCCAAACAGCGTGTGGAGGGCGTTTTGGAAAGGTCTTCGCTTGGCGTTCATCCCGGGGAGACTCCGGCAGAATGATCGAAACACTGACGATCGGGCGCAAAGCACCCGAAAAAATAATAGGAACCCATCCCTCAACCTGTCAAATCGGCGAGGCGCGATACGGGGGTCGATTCGGCGATCGGTGTCGAGATGAGCGTTGCGCTCCGGAGGCCGTCGGATCGCAACTCGGCGGCTCAGGAGAGGTTGTCAAACGGCTGCGCTACATATTAACCCGCATTTCCCATTTGGATCATAAGATTCGGCAGACCAAAAGGCGCTTTCTGTTGTAAAATCAGCGTGTTGGCTTCCCCCTGCCACGTTTTCGCGGGGGAACCCTATGGGTGAAGGGAAAAAGACGGCATTGAGGGTCCATTTTAACCGTAGGCTGAGGCTTGAGTTTCACGGAGCCAGAATCACTGAAGATGCAGGATTGCTGGCCTGCCGGGAGCTGGATGATGCGCTGGGTTTGACGGTGAGAGCGCCAGCCCACTTGCAAGAGATCCGTCATGGCCGGAACGTCCAGCATGAGTTGGTGCCGCTATTGCGCCAGTCAGTCTATAGTCGCCTGGCCGGGTACGAGGACACCAACGATGCCGAGCGATTGGCGAGAGACCCTGCTATGCAAGCCGTAGTTGGCCGGCGGGCACTTGAGAAGCAGGCGGCCAGTACCAACACATTGAGCCGGTTCGAGACTGAAGTTCTCTCCAGCGAGGAGAACCTGAGTAGGCTGAGGCAACTGAACGCGGAATGGGTAGAGCGGGCCATGAGCCGCACGCCGCATCAGCGGGTCATCCTGGACATGATAGCTCGGAAAGCCCGGTGCACGGACAGCAGGAAGGGACTGCCTATAACGGTCACTTCGGTTCCCTCTGCTACCATCCCTTATTCTGCTTCAACCAGTTTGGGGACTGCGAGGGAGCGATGTTGCGTCCGGGCAACGTTCACAGCGCCGATGGGTAGCGAAAGTTGTTGGAGCCCATCACGGCCCGCTATGAGCACGCTGATGTTCGCCGTTACTTTCGGGCCGATGCCGCCTTTGCGATCCCCGAGGTCTATGATTACTTGGAAGAGCGTGGCTTCCTCTACGCCATCCGGCTCCCTGCGAACGAAGTGCTCTACCAACGGATCGACTTCCTGCTGACTCGCCCGGTCGGTCGCCCGCCCAAGAGACCCATCATCTTCTATCACGACTTCCGGTATCAGGCTGGAAGCTGGGACCACCCCCGACGGGTGGTGGCGAAGGTGGAATGGCACTCAGGCGAACTCTTCCCTCGCGTCGGATTCATTGTCACGAACCTGACGGCTCGACCGGAGGGGGTCGTGCACTTCTACAACCAGCGAGGCACAGCCGAGCAATGGATCAAGGAAGGCAAGTACGCCCTGAACTGGACACGCCTTTCCTGTCACCGGTTCGTGTGCAACCAGGTGCGGCTCCTTCTCTTCGTCCTGGGGTACAACCTGGGCAATTTCCTGCGGAGGCTGGCCTTGCCCAGGGGGCTCAAGCACTGGTCGCTCCGAAGCCTCCAGGTCAAGCTCATCAAAATGGGCGGCCGGATTGTGCGCCATGCCCGGCACATCATCTTTCAGTTGGCCGAGGTAGCCGTATCCAGGGAGGTGTTCGCTCTCATCCTGGACCGGATCAACCGATTGCGGCCAGTACCTGTCTAACCGCTCTCAGCGCAGTCCCTCCGAGGACAAAATGGTGAATGTTCTGTCCCTTCCAGATGACCTGCTGGGAAGGCTCGCCTACCCGGAGGGGTGGCATGATTTTCAATGGTGGATAACGCTCAGATTAGGGTTTCAGGCACCCGAAATGGAATTGACAGGTCCGGTAGAGAGGGGTCTAATTGAGTTAAACAGCAGCGAGTGGTCGGTACAGGCCTGTCCGGATTTGATATGGGAAATTCCGGTGTAAAGAACGACCCGGTTGCCGTATCCGAGCTCAAGGACATCTCGGAAGCCCTTGGTCGTCACGACGGCTGTCCTGGCGCCCTTGCCCTCGAGAACAGTATTTGTGGCGATGGTCGTTCCGTGAACGAGGCGGGAGACCGAGGGAAGAGGTGTGTCGGCCTTCTGGAGGCCCGTCAGGATACCACGAGTGAGGTTCTCATGGAGGGAAGGGGTCTTCACAGTGCAAATCTGACGGGTCACCTCGTCGTAAACGACGATGTCGGTGAACGTCCCGCCAATGTCCACACCAACCCAGAGCAAGGTTCCCTCCTCCAGACCCCGTCCATCAAGC
>JASLXW010000247.1 GCA_030740135.1 Nitrospinota bacterium | reverse complement strand
GCGTTTCAGGTCAAACTGGTCAACGCGGGGGTCTCCGGCGACACAACCGCCGGGGGTCTCTCGCGCCTGGACTGGGCGCTGGGGGACAACCCGGCGATCGCCGTCGTCGAGCTCGGCGAGAACGACGGGCTTCGGGGCCTGAAGCCGAAGCAGACCGAAGCCAACCTCGACGCGATCCTGGAAAAGCTGAAAAAACGCGGCGTCCTCGTCCTCCTGACCGGGATGTACGCCCCGCCGAACATGGGCCGGGCGTTCGGCCGGCGGTTCAACGCCATCTTCCCGCGCCTCGCCGAAAAACACAACGTCCTCTTCTACCGCTTCTTCCTGGAAGGCGTGGCCGGCAAGCCCGCCCTGAACCAGGCGGACGGCCTCCACCCCAATGAAAAGGGCGCGGCGATCATCGCCCGAAGGCTTTATCCCTATGTCCGAAAACTCGTCGAGATCGCCCAGAGATAGCCGGCCCGAAATGGATTTCAGGCCGCCGGGGTCTCTCTCGGGGTGCGGCTTCGCCGCCAGGGGCGTCGGCCACTCTTTGACGGCCGACGCGGAACCCTCCTCCCCCTTGAGGAAACCTGTGTAGGACAAAATGGAGTCTGACCCCATTTCTTTCTTTGAATCCACAGATTTCACAGACTGCATAGATATCGGACCGGCTAAGAACAGGCCAGATCGATGCTCCCTTCGCTCGGGTCGCGAGTTACGGTTTGCGAGATGCCGTCGGACCAGCCAACGCAACCTGATAGCGCCTCAAGAATCTGTGTCCATCTGTGAAATCTGTGGATCCGCTGAAAGGTTGACGCCCTTCCGCCTCCATGCCAGACTTCCCCGGAGATTGCACGCCAACAGGCGTTCCGGACACGATTCGGGAACCCCCAATCGCGAAAGACGCCTTCCCGCCAAGCACCACCGGACAAGGCGACCACCCCATGATCATCGACGTTCACGCCCACGCGATCAGCGGGGAGCTCGCCGATGAGATGACGCGCGGCCCCTGGCTCGGCCTGCACTTGGAAAAACTGCCGGACGGCGGATTCGCCCATCCGATCACCGGCCTTTTGCCTCCCCTTTTTTTCGACTTGGAAGGACGGCTCGGGAGCCTCGAGGAAAGGGGGGTCGGCCTTCAACTGATCTCGCCCCCCATATCGATCTTTACGGACCAAGGGCTCGCCGGGGGCGTCGAGCAGGCGCGGCGGCTCAATGAATGCACCGCGAAGCTCGTCGAGGAGAGCGGCGGCCGCCTCGGCGGATTGGCGATCCCCTCTCTGTCGGACCCGCCACGGATTCCCGACGAGCTCCGGCGGGCGGTCGAAACGCATGGATTCAGGGGGGCCGCCCTCCCCACGACGGCGGCCGGACGATTCCTGGACGGGCCGGATTTCGAGCCGATGTTCGCCGCCCTTGAAACCCTCGGGCTGTTCACCTTCCTGCACCCCTACCCCAACCTCCTTCACAAAAGCCTCGAAGACTATTCGCTGGTCACGCTGGTCGGTTTCCCAACGGAGACCACCATCGCCGTCTCGCGCCTGATTTATGCCGGCGTGCTCGAACGGCATCCCGGCCTGAAACTGGTCCTGGCCCACGGCGGGGGAACGCTGGCCTTCCTGAACGGACGTCTCAACCTGGGCTACTTCGCGCCCAAACATGAATTCAATCCCGACTGCCAAAAATACATCCCGAAGCCCCCCGGGGAGTACATCAAACAGCTTTATTTCGACTCACTGGTCTCCAGCGGCGAATCCCTCCGGTTCCTGGTTGACCTCGTCGGCGCGGACCGGGTGATGTTCGGGACGGACTTTCCCTTCGAAGTCGGCGATCCGGAAGGGAGGGCGACGCTTCCGGCAATCCAGCAAATGCCCGAGGCCGATCGGGAAAAAATCCTGTCGGGAAACGCGGCGGCGCTCCTGGCGGGCGCGGGCGACAGAAATAGCCATTGACACCAACCGAATTCCCAAGCTATTATAGTTGTCAGGCCAATTCTCCGAGTCCTTGGCAGGTCCCCCGGCCGCCCCAACCGGGCGGCGCGAAGGTCACATCGCTTGCAGCTTCAGGAAGTCAAGAAGAACCGGGTGTATGAGACGATCGTCACGCAGGTCCAAGACCTGATCGTGCGGGGGGAGCTGAAAACCGGCGACCGCCTCCCGCCCGAAAGGGATCTGGTCGCGTCCTTCGGCGTGAGCCGGGCGTCAGTGAGAGAGGCCATCTGCGTCCTGGAATCCATGGGTCTTGTGGAAAGCCGGGCGGGCAGCGGGACGTACGTCACGACGGCCAGCGTCGAGAACCTCATCCAGCCCCTTGCCCTCACCATCCTTCAGGAGCAGGACAGCATTCGGGAGATCTTCGAAGTCCGGCGGCTCATCGAGCCTCATCTGGCGGGCCTGGCCGCCGAGCGGGCGCCGGAGGGCGAAAGACAGGAGCTCCGGGCCATCGTCGGGCGCCACGGCCAGATGGTGGACCGCGGCGAGACCGGGGCCGAGGCCGACGGGGAATTTCACCTCGCCATCGCCCGGGCGGCCCGCAACGCCGTGTTTCTGCGGCTGATCTTCGGCGTCCATGACCTCCTGGGAAAAAGCCGGGACTCCCGGTTTCAGACCGGCGGACGGCCGAAACAATCCCTGAACGGCCACTTGGAAGTCCTGGCGGCCATCGAGCGTGGGGACAGTCCGGGAGCGCGCGACGCCATGAACGCCCATCTGGCGACCGTGGAAAAATTCGTTTGGAAGAACATGCGGAAAGAGACCTCCGTGGCCGGAGGTCAGATTGGCCGGGCGGGCGCACCCCCGGCTCGGGCGGCCTCCGAGACCCGCGCCGGGACCAATGGAGGCCGGACCCAAGGGGGCGGTGTTGAACCGGGAGCAAAAAGAAAGGGTTGAACTCCACATGTCTGATCAAAACGCGGCATCGCAACGGGAGGAGAGAGAATGAGCATCGTCGCAGTCGAGATCGTCTACCGCGGCGTATTCCAGAAGCAGTTGGCCGGTAAACTCAGCCGCGCCCTGGTCTTCGCCGCGCGGAAGGCGGGAAAGGTCGGGATCTCTTTCGGGCGTTACGGAGACTCTCCGGAGCGAAACGGGATACCGTCCAAGCAGTTCACTTACATCGCGGACACGCCCGAGGAGCTGGAAGAGGTCGCCGCGCAGTACGAGCCCAAGTCGGTCGACGTATCCATCGTGGCGGATGACACCCTGTGCAAAGGGATCGAGTCCTGGGGGTGGTACGGCCTTCAGCCCATCAACGCCCTGACGAAAGAGAACGGCGTCCTGATCGTCACCTCCAAGAAAAAGCCCGAGGAGCTCGTTCCGCACATCCACAAAAAAGACGTCCCCTACCAGCTCTGCGTCCTGGAAGGCGAAGCCAGCTTCGCGGGCCTGTGGGTCTACAAGGACGACCACACCGACGCCCGGATCCTGGGCGCCATGGCCAAGGTGTGCCCCCAGCTTGCCGGCCTGACGGCCATGGAAGAGACCATCCGCGAGAACCTCAAGGATGAAGACGCCCTGGTGGAATCGGCCCGTTCCTCCTATGAGGACGCCCGCCCCCAGACGGTCGATCCCGGAGAAGGCGAGCAGGAAGAACCCTTCCAGTTCGACTTGCCCGGCTGGAAGAGCATGGAGGAGGGCCTGGTGGTCCGAGGGATCGAGGTCGGCGGAGGCTTCCACGGAGAAGAGGGAGGCTACCAGCCGGGCCGCAACCCCTACTTCAAGAAGTGGAGCACGCGCACCATGCGGCCGGTGATCAACTTCGAGACGTGCACCAAGTGCACCCTGTGCTGGATCGCCTGCCCGGATTCGTGCTTCGACGTCACGCCCGAGCACTACTACGACGCCAACATGGAGTCCTGCTGCGGCTGCGGCGTCTGCGAGCAGATCTGCCCGGTGAAGGAATGCATCGTGATGGTCAACGAAACGGTCTTCACCGACCGGGACAGCCAGTTCGTGATGTTCAAGGAGAACAAGGAAGAATACGAGAAGTGGCGGGCCGAGGCGGTGGACGCCGGCCGCGTCGAAAACCGCAGCCCTGTGACCGGGCTTTCGCCGGTCTTCGGAGGACTTCCCCATGGCGCCTGAGACCGCCGTCATCGAGCGCGAGGAGCTCATCAGCGGAAGTGAAGCCATCGCCCACGCCTGCCGCCTGGCCGACGTGGACGTCATCACCGCCTACCCCATCCGGCCCTACGATACGGTCATGCAGTTCGTCTCGAGGATGATCGCCGACGGCGACATGGACGCCGACTACATCGTGGCCGAGAGCGAGCACTCCCAGTTCGAGATCATCAAGCACGCATCCGCCGTGGGGGCCCGGGTCTTCAGCGGCAGCAGCGGCGTGGGCTGGTTCTACGCCATGGAGGCCCTGGCCGTGACGGCGGGGCTTCGGCTTCCCATCGTCGCCATGGTGGGCAACCGCGCCCTGGACGACCCCGGGGCCTTCGGCACCGAGCACAACGACGCCCTGGCCGTCCGGGACCTGGGGTGGATGCTCACCTGGGTGGACACCGCCCAGGAGGCATTGGACACCGCCCTGATGGCCTTCCGGGTGGCCGAGAGCCGGGACGTCATGCTCCCCTGCGCCATCTCCACCGACGGGGCCTTTCTCACCCACAGCCAGTCGCTGGTCATGGTGCCCGACAAGGAGTCCGTGGACGACTACCTGCCCCCCTATGACCGCGGCGAGCTCCGGCTTCATCCCGACAACCCCATCACCATCGCCCCCCAGGTCAACGAGGACTGGCTGATGGAGATGCGCAAGCAGAGCGACGCGGGGATGAAGCGGGCCCGGGGCGTTCTCGAGAAGGCCCACGCCGATCTCCGGGCCAAATTCGGCCGGGGCGGCGACTCTCCATATTACGAAGAGTACATGACCGAAGACGCCGACGCCGTCCTGGTCGGCATGGGGACCCTGGCCCTGCCCGTCCGGGTGGCCGTCCGCAAGGCCCGGGAGGCGGGCAAGAAGATTGGTTTTGTCCGCATCAAGTGGTTCCGGCCCTTCGGCACCGAGCCCATCCAGGAATGCCTGAGCAAGTTCAAGGCGGTGGGCGTCGTGGATCGGGACTACTCGTTCGGTTCTCCGAACTGCGGCGGGGTGTTGTACACCGAGATCCGGTCCGCCCTCTACGACGTGGACGCGCGTCCCACCGTCCTGGGGTACATCGCCGGACTGGGCGGCCGAGAGGTGACGCTCGGGGCGACAAATGAGATGATCAACCAGACACTGGCCGCGGCGGCCGCCGGGAAGGTCGGGGAAGCCGTGCGCTGGGTCGATGTGAGGGAGTAGAGAAGATGGCCAAAGACAGCGGACCCCAAACGCTCGACCCCATCAAGAAACTCAAGAACATCCCCCTCAAGCTGGTGGAGGAGTATTTCACTTCCGGCCACCGGACCTGCCAGGGCTGCGAGTCCGCCCTGGTGATGAAGCTCATGGCCAAGGCCGCCGGCCCCCGGACCATCATCCTCGGGAGCACCGGCTGCATGTACGTGGCCAACACCACCTACTACTCCACACCATGGGTGGTGCCGTGGATGCACACCCAGCTCGGCTCCTCGGGCTCGGCCGCGACGGGGACCGCCGCCGGGCTTCGCGCGCTGATGCGAAAAGGCAAGATCCAGGAGGAGCCCATCAACGTCATCGCCTTCTGCGGCGACGGCGGGGGCATGGACATGGGCGTCTCGTCCATCTCGGCCTCCCTCCAGCACACCCAGTACAACATGCTCATCGTCCTGTACGACAACGAGTCCTACGCCAACACGGACATCCAGGCGTCCGGGGGCTCCCCGTGGGGGGCGAACACCACGTTCACCCCGCCGGGAAAGAAGCACCGGATCCTCCAGACCCGCTGGAAGAAGAACATGGCCGGGATGATGGCCGTCGGACATCCGGAGTGCCGCTACGTGGCCACGGCCGACGCCTCCTATCCCACGGACCTCATCGACAAGGTCCGCAGGGGCCTCACCATCCCGGGGCCGGCCTTCATCCACACCCTCGACCCCTGCCCCAAGGGGTGGGACTACGACCCCTACTTCTCCCACGAGCTGGGGGAGCTGGCCTGCGAAACCGGGATCTGGCCGCTGTTCACATACGAGGACGGCAAAATCACCTATCAGAAACCCACCCGGGACCTCATCAACGGCTACAAAAAGCGCAAGCCGGTCCGCGACTACATGGAAAAGCAGGGCCGCTTCGCCCACTTCACCGAAGAGGATTACGAGTACTACCAGCAGAAGATCGACGAGCAGTGGGAGAAGTGGATGGTGCCGGGCG
>JASLXW010000246.1 GCA_030740135.1 Nitrospinota bacterium | reverse complement strand
CGAATCTCGGAAAATGACGTGTAGAAAAACAGACTGTGGAGCAATAGGAGCCTCACGCGCCCATCGCGGAATTCCTTCGGCCTTCCACGCGGAGTCTAACGCTTGCTGCCTCGCCGTTCCTTAAAAAGCCTGTTCTGAAACAAGAGCCGCATCGCGCCGGGCGCTCGAGCGCCGGCTCAAATCAAGCCGGCCGGCGGGACGCCCGCCCTGGATTTTTCGCTACGGAGCGATGGTCTCCATGACGGGTAAAACCCCTCCCCCGACACACCGCGTCGTGGCCTGCCGGGGCGGCGACAGGACGGAGATCGAAGAGCGGCCGGTCCCCAAGCCGGGCGATGAGGAGTTGTTGCTGCGCCTGCGGGTGGTGGGTTTGTGCGGCACCGACCTGTATAAGCTCGGGACCGGCGCGGGGTCCCCGGGCCAGGTCCTCGGCCACGAGGTTGTGGGCAAGATCGTGAACAAGGGACGCCGCGTCACGCGCTTCGAGGACGGCGACCGCGTGGCCGTGCCCCACCATGTGCCTTGCGGCGCGTGCCACCTATGCCGGCGGGGCGCGGAAACCATGTGCGGCGTTTTCAGGGAAAACCTCCTCGAGCCCGGCGGGTTCGCGGAATATATCCTGGTGCGTCCGCGGGCGCAGAACCTGGCCGCCCGCAAAATTCCGGACGGGCTCCCGGACGAGGCGGCGGTGTTCATGGAGCCCGCCGCCTGCGTGTTGCGGGGCGTCCGGCGGGCCGGCGCGGACGGCGTCGGCGCGATGCTCATCCTGGGGGCGGGCAGCATGGGCCTGCTCCACCTGTTGGTCCTGAAGGCGCTGTGGCCGGAGGTCGAGGTGGTCGTTTCCGACCCCGTCGCCGAGCGTCGGGCGCATGCGGTGCGCCTCGGGGCCGACAAGGCGGTGAACCCCAGCGGGGAGGCGGCCGACGCGATCCGGGACATGACCGGCGGACTGGGCGCGGAAACGGTGTTCGATACGGTGGGGGGCGCGCAGCCGCTCGGCGAGGGACTCGCCCTGAGCCGCGAAGGGGGAGCGGTCGTCCTGTTCGCCCACGCCCCCGAGGGCGGGCGCGCCGATTTCGAGATCAATGATTTGTTCAAACACGAGCGCCGCGTGATCGGGACCTACTCCGGAGGGACGGCCGAACAGGCGGAGATATTCCGGCTGCTCACCGAAGGGAAGCTCGATCCCGCCCCCCTCGCGACGCACAGGCTGCCGCTGGACGACTTCGAGCGCGGTGTGGAGCTCGCGAGGACGCGGCAGGCGCTGAAAGTGTTGTTCACACCCTCTCGAAGGTCGCCCGACGCCTGATGACCGCTCAAAACGCGATCCCGAAGACGATGTGCGGGGCCATGTTGCTCGGACCCGAGCACATTGAAATCCGCGAGACGCCGGTGGTTCCGCCCGGCCGGGGGGAGATCCTGTTGCGCGTTCGGGCGGCCACGACTTGCGGCACCGACGTGAAGGTGTATCGCCGGGGCGGCCACGCCCGGATGCTGACACCGCCCACGCTGTTCGGCCACGAGATGGCGGGCGAGGTCGCCGCGGCGGGCAAGGGCGTGACCGGCTTTACCGTCGGCGACGCCGTGGTGGTCGCAAACTCCGCCCCCTGTCTGGAATGCGCATACTGCCGCGTGAGCCGCGAGAACCTCTGCCGGGACTTGCGCTACCTCAACGGCGCCTTCGCCGCGTATCTCCTTGTTCCGGAGCGCTTCGTGCGCACGAGCACTTACCGAAAGCCGGCCGGCCTGGGCTTTGAGAAGGCGGCCCTCGCGGAACCGCTCGCCTGCGTCCTTCACGGCATGGAGGCGTGCGGGCTCGACGCCCAAGATGAGACAGGGGCCATCGAGGCCATCGTTTACGGAGCGGGCCCCATCGGGCTCCTGCACGTGGCCGCGCTCAAACGGGCGGGCTATCGGGTGATAGCGGCCGACCCCAATCAACCAAGACTCGAAGCGGCCCAAGCCCTCGGGGCGGACGAGATCGTCGCCATCGAGCGCGGCGGCGGACAGGCGGAAACGGTCAAGACCCGAACCGCCGGCGGTCTTGGAGCCGATTTCGCGATCGACTGCACCGGCGTGCCGGCGGTGTGGGCCGACGCGATAGTGTCCGTTCGGCCCGGCGGGGTCGTTAATCTGTTCGGCGGCTGCCCGGCCGATACAACGGTGCCCCTCGACACACAATGGATGCACTACAGCGAGATCACGGTGAAGGGCGTCTATCATCATCGCCCGGCGATGGTGCGCCAGGCCCTGACCATGCTCGCCGATCCGGCCTTCGAGGCCGAGCGCCTCCTGTCGGGCGAGCGGCCCATCGCCGAAGTTGAGGAGGCCCTGCGGAGCATGATGCGCAAAGAGGCCCTGAAGGTCGTGATCAAGGCTTCGTAAATCGGCCCGGGAAGAAATGGCCGAAAGCTCCGCGGGCTGCGATTCTGAATAGGAACGCGAAGAAGCGAATCAGAAACGAAATAAAAGCCCTGACCCACCTCCACACCCAGAATCGTTGCCACTTCCCGCAACAATATCCTCTGAATCCACCGCAACTTGACACCCACACCGCTTGACTGTTAATTTTTCACGATTTCGTTGCTGGGGAATTGGGCGCCGTATTGGCGCCTACGGTTGAGGTCCATCGGGATTTCGACCTGTCCGAATCCCCCAATCCACTGAGAGTTAACGCTTTGGATATCATCGTCTGCTTTAAACAGGTGTTGGACCCGGACATCCCCGCCCGCGATTTCAAGGTGGATGAGGCCGCCAGGCGCGTCGTCCCGCCTCCGAACGTCTCGCCCGTCATCAACAATTTCGACGAATACGCCATCGAGGCCGCCGTTCAGCTCAAAGAAGCCTTGGGCGGGAGCATCACCGTCCTCACCGTAGGCGGTGACGGTCCGATGGACAACATCAAGAAGGCCCTCGCCATGGGGTGCGACGAAGCCGTCCTGCTGAGCGACCCTTCATTCGAGGGCTCCGACGCCTTCGGCTCCGCGCAAATCCTGGCCTCGGCGATTCGAAAAATCGAAAATTACGACTTGATCCTCTTCGGCCGGGTGTCCTCCGACTGGAGCTCGGGCGCGACGGGCCTCGCGGTCGCCGAGAACCTGGGGCTGCCCGCCGTCACGCTGGTCCAGAAAATCGAGCCGGGCGAAGGCTCCCTCCGTGTCGAGCGGGTCATCGCGGACGGAAGCGCAGCCTACGACGTGTCGCTGCCGTGCGTCCTCACCATCAGCAACGAGATCAACGAACCCCGCCTGCCCACGGTTCCCGGCATCCTGAAGGCGTCGCGGAAAGAGGTGCCCACGTGGAGTGCGGCGGACCTCGACCTCCCGCCCGGCGGGTTCGGCGACGGCGGTTCCGGCGAGGACCTCCTCCGCCTTTACATTCCCCAACACGAGAGCCAGTGCCAAATCGTTGAAGGCGACTCCCTCGAAGAGGCGGCCGAGAATCTGGCCCTCCTCCTCCGCGAGCGGAAGCTGATCTGAGGGAGAACAGCGTGACGCAACCCATCCTGGCCCTGGCCGAGAGCGCGGACGGAAGGCTTGCCTCCGTCTCCGCCGAAGTGCTCGGAACCGCCCGGAAGCTGGCCGACGAATCCGGCGCGGCGGTTATCGTCCTCTTGGCGGGACACGAGGTCTCCGCCCTGGGAGAGCCGTTGATCCATCTCGGCGCGGACCGGGCCATTGTCGTGAACGACCCCCTGCTCGCGGGGTACGAGGGCGGCGCCTATTCCTCGGTGGTCAACGGCGTCATCGACGACGTCAAGCCATCGATCTTCCTCTGCGCGCTCAACGATGTCGGCCGCGACCTAGCCCCGCGCGTGGCCCACCGGCAAAACGCCCACCTGGCCGGCGACTGCGTGGACCTTCGCCGGGAGGGAGACAAGCTTGTCGTGAGCCGTCCCGTCTGGGGCGGAAGCGCGATGGCCGAGGTGTCCTCCCGGGGCGACCGCATGCAGGTGGTCTCCCTCCGGCCGAAGGCCTTCCCCCGCGCCGAGGCGGACGCGGCCCGGACGGGCGAGGTCGAATCGCGGCCGGCGGGGCTCGACGCGGACGCCCTCCCGGTCAAGTTCCTGGAGAAGGTCAGCGTCGAGACGGAGGGGGTGCGCCTCGAGGACGCCGCCGTCGTAATTTCCGGAGGCCGGGGGTTGGGCGGGGCGGAGAACTTCAGGTGCCTGGAGGAGCTCGCCCAGGTCCTGGGGGCGGCGCTCGGGGCGTCGCGCGCGGCCGTGGACGCGGGCTGGGTCCCGCCGCAATACCAAGTCGGCCAGACGGGCAAGATCGTGGGTCCCGACCTCTACCTCGCGGTGGGGATCTCCGGGGCGACGCAGCACATGGTCGGCGCGGGACCGTCCAAGAACATCGTGGCCATCAACACCGACCCCGAGGCCCCCATCTTCGAACGGGCCCATTTCGGCGTCGTGGGCGATTACAAGGTCGTCATCCCGGCGTTCACGGCGAAATGCCGCGAGCTTCTGGACGCCTAGCTGAAGGGGGGCGCGTCATTCCGGAGAGGAAAGGGACCATCAAACCTTCCCCCCCCTACACCCGACTGGCCGAGCTGTATGACCGGCACTGGACCGGGGATTTCGCCCGGGAGGTATTCGAGCGGGTTTCGACGCTGCTCAAGGGCGAAGGCGTCAAGCCCGGGGCGATGATCGACTTGGCGTGCGGGACGGGCCGGCTGGCCATGCTCTTCGCCGCGAAGGGCTGGACGGTCACCGGCGTGGACATCTCGAAAGACATGCTGGCCGTCGCCGAACGGAACGCCCGCAAGGCGAAGGGAGGGCGGAAGATCACGTTCGTCCGCGGGGACATGCGGAAGTGGTCGAAGGCGAAGGCGGCGGAGCTCGTCACGTGCGTCTACGACAGCCTCAATCACCTCCCCAGCAAGTCCGACCTCCAGAAGGTCTTCCGCAACGTCTACAAGACGCTGAAGCCGGGGGGAATTTTCCTGTTCGACCTCAACGACCAGGCGTTTTACGAAACCTACTGGAACGGCCGCGTGGATTTTGCCGAAGGGAACGACCATTCCCTCGTCGTCCGGTTGACCTATTCGGCCAAACAATCGACCGGGCGCGTGGAATCCACGGCGTTTTTCCGCAAAGGCAAGGTCTACGAACGGGTCCAGGAGGTGGTCATGCAGCGGATGTTCACGTCGAGCAACGTGGCCCGGATGTTGGGGACAGCCGGGTTCGTGGACATCAACGCCCGGCGGTTCAACCCGATCCCCCTGCCCCATCAAGGAACGATTAAGACCTTCTGGTCGGCGAAAAAGGACCCCGCCTGATCCCTCGACGCTCCGGAATCCCGTCATGCAAGTCATCGACATCTTCTGGCAAAACCAAGAAATTCAAACCCTCGCCCCCATTTGGCGGCCCGGCCTGGATGTCCTCTTCGTCAGCCTGAACCCGTCCCTCCCCAGCATGGAAGCCGGCCATTATCACCAGGGCAAGCTGGGCAAGCGGTTCTGGAAGCGGCTGCGCTCGGCCGGCCTCCTGGAGAACGCCGAAGACGGCCGGGAGGACGAGGCCCTCCTCGAAAGCGGCTTCGGCATCACGGACCTTGCACCCCGCCCCACGGCCCGGGCCGATGAGGTCACCGAAGAGGAATTCTCCCTGGGCGCGCAGTTTGTCCTGTATCAGATCCAATCGGGAAATCCGCGCGTGGTCTGTTTCATCTACAAGAAGGCGCTCGAAGTCCTGGTGGGCGGGAAGGTCCCCGGCGAGGGCGGCCTCATCGAGTCCGCGGACGAAGCCTGGACCGGCCTGTTCGGCGAAAGCCGCGTCTTCCTCTTCCCCGGCCCCTACGCCAAATCCGAAATCGAGCGGGAGATCCTCGACAAGTTCAAGCGACTCGTCGATGAGGTCCGCGCGGGCCGGGGTTAACCTGGATTTCTCACCAACGCACCCACTGAATTGTGATTGGCCGAGGAATCACCCCCGGTGATACGTTTCCGCTGATGCTGACGGATTCTCCAAGCGGTCGGTTTTCCGGGCCGGTGCGGGGACCGGCCCGTTAGACGCCCGCGCAGAGAATGGGGTGTTTCAGCCGGGCAACTCGCTTGCTTCGGGCAATGTATTGAAAGACAAACAGTTCACCGGCCCATCCGAGGTTCAAGATTCTCTTTGTGAAAAATACGGGTCGAGGTGTTGCAATTGGGAACGGACGGTGAGAATCCGGACGGATTTCGAACAAAAGAAAAGGGCGGCCCCTCGCCGCCCCTTCCTACTCAACAATTAATTTTCTGGCGGGGTTGACGGGACTTGAACCC
>JASLXW010000245.1 GCA_030740135.1 Nitrospinota bacterium | reverse complement strand
TACGAGCCGATCTACTTCGCCACCCGGGCCACCCCTTCCGCCCAGGCCAAAGGCAACGGCCGCCTGGTCGGCGAAGTCCTGCATCAACTCAATCTCGTCCGGCCGGAATTCGCGAATTTCCCGCGTAAAGCAATCCAGGACGCCGACGACCTCTCCTTCCAGGCGGAGGGGAATACCCAAAAAGGATTTGATGTGGTCCCTCTCGGCCCATTCGCGGTCCATCCAGTCCGGATCTTCAAGGACCTCCCGAACCATGACGGGCTCCTTCCGTGCAAACACCCGGCTGCTCAATCCCTTCCCTTGCGGGAACCGGCGAGAGGCCAATTCATCGTGTTCCAGATCGCCAGACGCGGCGGCGACGTCCAGCCCTTTCGTCACCGGGTTCAGAATCAGGAAGTGGACAAAGCCCACGTCCAGCAGATCAAGGACGGATTGACAGATCCGGCGGAACAGCACCTGGGGGTCAATGTTCCGCGTCAGTTGTTGTGTGACTTTGCGCAGCGCCTCCTGGCGCTCCGAGCGGGTGCGGAGCGCCTCGCAGGTCCGGGTATTCTCGATGGCGAGCGCCGCGAACTCCGCGGCCATCAGAAGGCCGGACGTCTCTTCGCCGGTCACTTCACAGGTTTGGTCGAAGTAGAGCCCCAGAAAATCGAGGAGTGCGCCTTCCGACAGAAGAGGAACATTCAGGGCCGAGCGAAATCCCTCCGAGATGACTTCGTTTTTCACGGCCGCATAGGGAGATGCTGTTCGGGCGTCTTTCCAGAATAAGACTCCCGGCGCACCCCCCGCGAAGGCGTCCTGGTAGGAGGGCCATTGGTGCGCCGCCGCGTTCCGGTAGCTTTCCGACAGACCCACGGAGGCTTCGCATCGGACCGAATCACTTCCGGCGTCTCGAAGAAAAATGGCGCCCCGGTCGGCGGCCAGACCCCGGACGGCCTCGGTCAGAATCCGCCGAAGGGTTTCTGACAAGCGCGCGCCCTCGGCTGAATATTTGGACAATTCAACCCCCTCGATTAAATCGGGAGACAATCCTTTTCGTTGGAATCCCGCGAACGCCGGCAAACGAATATCCCAACCCCAAAAGGTCCGGGCGGCCGGTCCTCTACCTAAGCGCAACGCTGTTATGCTTTTTCGCGCAGATCAATCCCCGTTTTTGACTCATCCGGGATGGTCAAAACTGTGAAACTCTTTTCAGCGTATGTCAGATTCCCATCCTTCAGGCGTGCACAAACAGTGCCACGGGCATCGACAAACCCAAGCGTTCCGGCGCGATCGATTCACGGCCGCTATATCCCGTTGGGCAACCTGAACCGTGATAACCTGAATGGGCTGGCGGGACGCGGACTTTTCAAGGAGAGGGTTAAGCGCCTGACGGCGGGACGACGGATTCGGCTTTGCCCGAATCCTGGGGATGAACAATGAAATATCGGGTCATCGGTCAGCGGGTTCCCTCCGTGGAAGCCTGGGAGAAGTCCTCGGGCGGGGGCCGGTACGCCTCGGACGTCTCGGTCCCCGGGATGCTCTGGGCGAAGGTCCTCAGAAGCCCCCTTCCCCACGCCCGGGTCCTGTCCATCGACGCCTCCCGGGCGGAAAGCCTCAAGGGCGTTCGCGCCGTCCTGACCGCCGCCGACTGCCCGGACGTCAAATGGGGCCACATGATCCACGACGAGACCGTCCTGGCCGTCGACAAAGTCCGGTACGCGGGGGACGAGGTCGCCGCCGTCGCCGCGACCGATCCCGACGCCGCAGAGGAAGCCCTGGAAGGGATTCACGTCGAGTACGAGCCCCTTCCGACCGTCGGAACGACCGGGGAGGCCCTGGCCGAAGGGGCCCCCCTCATCCACGAGGACAAGCCCGGAAACATCGCGATGCGGGGGAACATGGAGCGCGGCGGGTTCGACCGGGCCTATGAGCGCGCCGCCCACAAGATCGAGGCCACGTTCGAGACCTCCGCCGCCCACCAGTGCTACATGGAGCCCATAGGGGCCGTCGCCGACTTCGCCCCCAACGGCCGGCTGACGCTTCACGCCGGCATCCAGGACCCCTGGATCGCGCGCGGACACTACGCCGGGATTCTCGGGATGAGGGCGTCCGACATCCGGATGGTCCATTCCTTCGTGGGCGGCGGGTTCGGCTCCAAGAAAATGGTCCGACTCCACCTGATCGCCGCGCTTCTCTCGAAAAAGGCCGGGCGGCCCGTCCGGCTGGACAATACCCGCACCGACGAGTTCCTGACCACCCACCCGCGGGTCCCCATGACCATCCACTTGAGGCTGGCGGCAGATTATGAAGGGGGCCTCGTCGCGAAATCCTCCGACGTCATCGCCGACAACGGGGCGTACAGCAACGAGGCCCCGGCCATCACGGGCATCGCCTCTTACCGGATGGACAACCTCTACCGGATCCCCAACGTCAAGAACCAATATCGGCTCGCCTACACGAACAAGCTCCCGACCGGGGGATACCGGGGGTTCGGCAACCCGCAGGGGGCGTTCGCCCTGGAGTCCGGCATCGACATCCTCGCGAATGAGCTGGGAATGGACCCGGCCGCGCTCCGAATGAAGAACTTCGTCCACCCCGGCGACGTGACCATGCACGGTTTTCGAATCGGCTCGGCCGAAATCCGGGAATGCGTCGAGAAGGCGAAATCCGAGACGGATTGGGACCGAAAACGCGCGGGGGATTTCGAGCCCCCCGCTTCTTCGCCGCATGGCAAGGGCGTCCGCCGGGGCGTCGGCATTGCCTGTTGCATCCACGGCTCCGGGTTCCGGGGGGCCTACGGGGACTTCGACGGCGGCGCCGCCGTCGTCCAGGTCGACGAAGAGGGCCGCGCCTTCCTCCTCACGGGCGAAACGGACATCGGCCAGGGCGCACGCACGGTGCTCGCCCAGATCGCCGCGGAAGAGCTCGGCGTCGGCCTGGAGGACGTCCGGGTCTCCGGCGTGGACACCGACGTGACACCGGCCTGCCTGGGGGCGTACGCGAGCCGGGTGACGACGGTGGGCGGCCACGCGGTGGCCAGGGCCGCCCGGGACGCCCGGGAAAAGATCCTCGCCTTCGCGGCCGGGCGCCTGGAGTGCCGGCCGGAGGATCTCGAAACCGAGGACGGCGAGATCCGGGTCGAGGGCGCGCCCGAGCGCAGGATGGGCTTCTCCGACGCCGCGCGCGAAATGGTCATGGCTGCGGGCGGAAAACCCATTGTCGGCGAGGGCGCGTTCGTCACGCCTCCCGAAGTGGTCATCCCGGACGCCTCCCGCTACGGCCACGCGACGATCGCCTACGCCTTCGCCGCGCACGTCGCCGAGGTGGCGGTGGACATCGAGACCGGCCGGGTGGTGATCGAGCGCATGACGGCCGTCCACGACTCGGGCCGGATCATCAATCCCCTCACCGCCGAAGGCCAGGTCGAGGGCGGCGTGGTCCAGGGGCTGGGCTGGGCGGTGTCGGAGGAGATGGTCTTCGACGGCGGGCAGGTGATGAACCCGAATTTCTACGATTACCGCGTTCCCACCATCGTGGACGCGCCGGACATCAGCGTCCTATTCATCGAGGGGGAGCCCGACGGGGACGGCCCGGGAGGCCCCCAAGGCCTGGGAGGCCCGTACGGCGCGAAAGGGCTGGGCGAGCCGGCCCTCGTCCCGACGGCCGCGGCCGTGGCCAACGCGGTCGCCCACGCTTTGGGCGCGCGGATTCGGAGCCTGCCCATCACCCCGGAAAAGGTCGTCAAGGCGCTCGGGGGCCCCGGCTGATGAAACAACCGGCGGGGGACGGGGGGCGGGAGGCGGACACGCGGCATCGGCTCTCTCCAATCGCGCCCGGCCTTGTCTGGTAGAATGGCGTTCATGGACATCTTCGAGGCCATCGAAAGAGGGTTGGCCCCGCCCGGAAACGCCGGCGCGGCTCCACCCGACGGCGGCGCGCCGTCCGAAGAACAGATGAACAAGGTCCTCGAGGCCGCCCGCTGGGCCGCTTCGGCGTACAACACTCAACCCTGGCACTTCCAGGTCCTGCGCGCACCCGCCTGTCAACGAGAGGCGGCCCGGGTCTTCTCCGCCGTTCCTGAAGACAAGGATCCTGCGGATGGGCGGGCGTGGCTCCTCTGTCACCTGGACCGAAACCGGATGCTGCCCGTCGCCGACCCGCTGGGCTCCGAATCCTACATCGCCCTCGGCACGGCGTGCCTCAACATCCAAGCGGCCTCGGCGGCATTGGGTCTGGCCTGCAACGTCTGGGGACCCTCCGAGCAGAACGTGAAATCCTGGCGTCCCGTGGGCTTCTCCTTCCCGGACAAACTGGAACCGTATCTCCTTTTCGGAATCGGGGGCGCCGGCGACCCCCAAAACGCATCGCGACCCGCCCCCGCCGTCTACCACCCGGACTCATTCAAGGCCAAGCCCGTACAAATCCAGCCACGGCCCCAACCCGACGATGGAATGGAGGCCCTGTATTGCATCCGGTCGCGTCAAACCGACCGGACGCCGATGTTGCGGACCGATCCCTGGCCGGAAGACAGCGTGCGGATGCTTTCCGCGGCCCGCCGGGCCTTCGACGCCCACGGGGCGAGGGAGGCGGCGCTCGTCCTGGCGGAGGATTCCGGAAAGACCATGGAGCTGACCCGGCTTCAAGAGCGCGCCTGGAGACAGGCGACCGGGGACCGGGGGCGGTTTCGAGAGACCTGCGGCTGGTTGCGCTTTCAGAAAAAGGAATGGAAGCAGCGGGGAGATGGGGAGTGGGTCGGTCACTTCGGGTTGACCGGGGTGAAAAGGACGCTCGCGCGGCTCGGCCTGAAAACCCCCCTCGCCCCGCTGGCCATGGCCCTGGGCGCGCACCGGGTCATGCTGCGCAAAACCGAGACGACCGGCGCCTACCTGACGGGGGTCGTCGAAAACTCCACGGGCCGGTTCGCGGCCGACGAGCCCTTCCGCCGGCGGATCTTGAACGGCGTGGGGGCGGGGATCCAAGCGCTCTGGCTGACCGGCGCGGCCCTGGGCGCCGGCCTTCAGTTTCAGACCTCCATCATCGTTCAGGAAAGGCCGAAGGCCGGGCTTCGGGAGATTCTCGACATTCCGGACGCCTACGAACCCCTGTTTCTCATCCGAATGGGCTACCCGCAGCGGGATCCCCATTACACCAACATCCGCCGGAATCCGGCCGAGGTCATCAGCCGCACCGCCCCGACGTAGCCCCGCAGGGCGCCCCTGAATCCGTCATCGGATGTGACTCAGCGAAGGGGACGCTCTCGGAGAACCTCGGGTTTCAGCACGCGCGCCCCTGAAGAGAAAGGCGAATTCGCCGCGGCGGAAAGGAACCGGAACCGCATCGTTCCCCACTGCTCGGGAACCCGGGCGCCGCGGGGAAGGGTGTTGAACTTCCATCGCTTGAGATTCCGGATGGCGGTCGTCTCAAGGGACGAGTCCCCCCGGACCAGGAGAACAATCCGCCCCACGGTTCCATCGGGAAGCACCCAGAATTTCAACTTGATCTCGCCTTCCGCCCCGCGCAAGGGGGTGGGGGGCGGAGGCCGATAAACCAATTCACGCTTGGCGACGGGGCCCCGGATCTCCAAATCCTCCGGCTCGGCCTTCGACGCCTTGAGAAGCTCCTGCCGAATCAATTGCCTCTGGAGCGATCTCAATCCATCGGACCGCCTCCCCTTCGCGCCGGAACGGACGGCCGGGATCTTGAACCGGCCGCCCAGCCGCGATCCTCCCGGGGTCCCTCGCGGCAATTTCGCCCTACTGAGAGGCCTCGGCGCAACCACCGGGGTCTTCCCCGATCGGTCGGCGAACGTGATGGCGGACGGCAGCGGAAGGGGGGCCTCGAAAACAGGCGAACGGGCCGCCCGGACCATCTCCTCCAGGCCCAGCGCCGCGGCGGGAGGCGCAGCGGCCGGAGGCGGAGGCAGGAGCGGAGGAGGCGACCCGACCTCCGTCTCCCGGCCGGGACGCTCCCGCGGGATCGAGGGGGGGTTCGGAAGCGGGATCTGCATCCTCCGAAGCTCGACCACGTGCAGCGGCGTCCTCATCACCGCCTGGGGTTCGGGCGGCGGCACAATCACCATGAACCCGGCATGGATGGCGATCGAAGCCCCCACGCCGACCCAAAATCCCCACCGGAATCTCACCGCTTCGTTTCCTGCTTCTTGGGCCGCGTGGCGATGGCCAGTCGGCGGACACCCGCCTGCTTGGCGATGTCCAACACCTCCACGACGCGTCCATGAGGGACCTGCCGATCCGCCTTGATGACCAGCATGAAGTCGGGCTGCCTTCGATACATGTCCACCAGCCGGCCCCACAACTCGGGCA
>JASLXW010000244.1:2256-6308 GCA_030740135.1 Nitrospinota bacterium | reverse complement strand
TACGCGCCGGACGGCCGCCGCGTCTCGCTCGCCGTTCCGACGAGCAACACCACCGGGCCGTTCAGAAACTCCACCAGCTTGTCAGGAATCACATCCCCCCCCTTCCCGTCGGGACGGGCCGCGCGGGGGCCAATCGCTTCCGGGACCCCGGTCCTCGATAACGACCTGATCGATTGAACGCCATTCTACGACAGATTCGCGCCTTTCCCGAACTCCGGCCCGGTCACGCTCCCGCGTCCCACGAATGCGGACCGGCCCCGGGCAATTCTTTCCTCACGGTGTTTCAAGATTTCACTTTTCCCAACCAGGAGGTCCGGGCGCGATTGGGAAACATTAAATGGATGGCCGTTCGAGTGCAAGAGCGGAGGCGGCCCCATCCCGCGTTGCCCGAACTTTCAAATCCCATCACGCTTGATCGAACGGAATGGCCGAATACTTCCGCGAGACCGCATGGAGGTGCGGGCGCAACGACTCCGCCTCGGCCACGGCCTCGGGAAGATTCTCCCGGAGCCGCCGGGCCGCCCCTTCGACGATCCGGAGCATCTCCTCCCGATCCGCCACAAGGGCCCGCCCGTCCCGGACGACCTCTTCCCCCTCGATGAAAACACTCTCGACCGACTCGCCGTCCTCGGCGAAGGCCAGGGCGCTCACCGGGTCGAGCCAGGGCTCGAAGTTGAGCGTCCGGTCCAGGACGACGAGGTCCGCCTGCTTCCCGGTCTCGATGGTCCCCAGCCTCTCCTCCATCAGCATCACCGCCGCCCCGCCCCGGGCGGCCATGCGGAGGGCCTCGAAGGGCGAGACCCCGCGCGCGGCGTCCCCGTCCCGGACGCAATGGATCAGCGCCGCGAGTCGGGCCTGATAGAAGACGCTCCCCTTGTCGCTGCTGTTCGCCCCGTCGATGCCGAGGCCGACCGGGACCCCGGCGTCCAGGTACTTCCGCACGGGGGCGATGCCGCTCCCCAGCTTGAGGTTCGAGCCGGGGTTGTGCGCCACCCGGCACCCGTTCTCCGCCAGGAGCCGAACGTCCGAATCGGTGACCCAGACGGCGTGGGCGAAGGACGCCCGGGGAGTGAGATAGCCCAGGTCTCGAAGATGCTCGGGGATGGTCTTCCCATACACGCCTTGCGCGTGATGGGCCTGTGTCTTCGTCTCCAACAGATGGGTGTGGAGGGGAACGTCCCGTTTTTCCGCAAGCTCCATGCACCCGAGAAGAAACCGGTCCGTGGACCGCTGGGGCGCGGACGGCCCCACCGCCCCTGTGATTCGGGAGGACCCGGCGGATTCGGCCTTATCGAGCGCGGTCTCGGCGCGTTCCAAGAGGAACTCCGCGGAGGGCGCCGTGTCCGCTTCGAGCAGCTCGCGGAGGGGTCCCGGCAAATCGGCCGGATCGATGGGCATCTCCTCGCGTCTCGTCTTGTCCGCAAGCAAAGGGCAAAGCACCGCCCGCAAGCCGGTCGCCCGGTAGGCGTCGATGGCGGCGTCCATCCGCTCGTCAACGGCGGTCGGCCCGGCCGACATGTGGTGGAGACCGGACGTGACGCCGTTCTCCAGCATCTCGACGCAGGCGAGCGTCACGAAGGCCATGAACTCCTCCTTGGACAAATTCAAGTACTTGCCGGCGGAGACCTTGAAGGGGAGCCAGGGCTCGAGGGGCAGGGAGTGGTTCAGGCTGCGGACGGCCATCTCTTCGAAGTGGCAGTGGCTGTTGACCGTGCCCGGAAGAACAAGCCGTCCCCCGAGGTCCCGGACGGGCCCGGTGAAGTCCGGCGGCGTTTCCAGGTTCGGCCCGACGGCCTCGATGACGCCCTCCCGGACGAGGACCGCGCCCCCCTCGATGACCTCGTTGTCCGGGTTGAGGGTGATGACGACGCCGTTCGTCAGGAAAAGGTCTCCTGCCATGTCATGTCTCCCCAAAGGTGTTCACCGTGTATCGGCCAAGGAATTCGGACGGAACGTCCAGACCCGATTCTGACCTTCGTTCCAGCGGATTGTCAAACCGCGGTTGCGCGTGAGCGACGACAGGCCCCGTCCGGGTCTCGCGGGGACCGTCCCCGGCGTCTTTCGGCGGCGTCCGCGACAAACGGCCGGGCGCGGGAATCAGCGGATTCTCCCCGCGGCGCCGCCGACGAATCCGGCGCTTGCGTCTCCAGCGCACTTGACATCCCACGGAACTCAGCCGGGTCGGGGGATTCCCGCTTCACGCCCATCCCACCAGAATCCCGCCGGCCCGCCGCCGGCCGCTCCCCGATCCCTCGGACGAGATGAAGACGATTCCGCCCGCCACCAGGACGATACCGAGGACCTGAAATGTCCCCGGCCGCTCTCCCAACCAGCTTACGACGAGGATGCCGGAAAAGATCGGGCCCGCCCCCTTGAGCGCGTCCGAGCGGGCGACCCCGATCCGCTGAATGCCGAGGGAGTAGAACGTCAGGAACAGGAAGGGGCTGGCGAATCCGGCGAGGGCGAACCAGAGCAGTCCCGGGAGGTTGAGATCGGAGAACTTCCCCGCCGTCAGGATCAGGGCGGTGTAAATGGCCCACGGGACGGCGGTCGATAGGAGGCCGACATGAGCGGGGCCGTGTAGACCAGGGCGTTGCGGAGGGCACCTCGGAGACAGCGAAAAGGATGGCCGACCCGACGGCCGCGGCACCGCCGTCGCCGCGGGGGTGTTTGATGAGGCCTTCCACGAGGGTCTCTATTTCCGCGGCGCTTCCGGGCGAAACCCGCGGCCTCAAGCCAGGATCACCCAAGCGCCGCCGCCCACCGTCAGCAGGCCGCCGAAGATCACCCTGCGCGTCACCCGCTCCAACCGCCTGAGCATGAGGATGGAGAACAGGATGACAAACAGGGGCGAGGTCTGGACCAGTGTAAAAACGATCGGGACCTGGCCGAGGCTGACCGCATAGAAAACGCTGTACAAAGACACCATGGCCGTCAGCCCCGCCGGCACGATCCAAGGCCATGCGCGGCGCGCGTCGAAGCGGAACCGATTCTCCCGGGGGAAGAGAAAGGCCAGGATCGGGTAGAAGAGCAGGCCCTCCGTGACCCCCACCCAGGCCCCGAGGAGGGGAGAGGGGACATGCGTCATGCTGATCTTGAAAATGTTCGAAGCAATCCCGGCGGACACCCCGGCCAGGAGCGGAAAGACCGCGCCGCTCCCCCACGCGGAAAGTTTCCCCGAAGCGGCCGGGCGCGATTGCGGTTTCTCGGCCGAGATGGTGACGATCCCCGCCACAACCAGGCCGATCCCCAGATAGTGAAAGGGCGTCAACCGCTCGCCCATGACGGCCACGGCGAAGGCGGTCGCGAAGATCGGGCCCGATCCCTTGATGGGCGCCGAGCGGGCGACGCCGATCCGCTGGATGCCGAGCAGATAGAAGGTCAAAAAAAGAACGGGGTTCAAAAAACCCGCCAGGACGAACCAGAGAAGGCCGGTGAGCGTGAGGGCGGAAAACAGGCCCCCCGCCACCGCCAGGGCCGTAAAGCCCGCGCACTCCACCGCCGCCATGGCGATGCACGCCGAGATCGGGGTGGCGAACCGCAACGCGTTCCTGAGGCAGACATCGCTCAGGGCGTAGAACAGGGCCGCGATAAGCGCGGCGAGGATGGCGGGGGTGGGGGTCATAAATCACTCGAACGGCGTGGTGGAAAGGGGGGGAACGTTCTCCGGTGACGGAAAACGCCCGAATCGGTTCTTGTCGCCGGCTGATGGGTTCGCCGAACGGCCTCGAATCGCCCCCGGAGGCGTCCGGGCACGGTATCGAATGGGGCGAAAATTTGTCAAGCGACGATTTCGCAAGTGAAACGACATCTTCCTCAAGGAGTTTTGCGATTCCTGCACCTTTGAGATAATGTCCGTGAAGGAGGGGGAGGGAGTGCAGATGGGCGTTCCACGTCGTGACCTGATAAATTCAAGACCTAACGCCCGTTATTTCCTTCCCCTCAAGCCGGAGAAACTGCGGGAGCTTTTGAGGAAGGGGAAGGAGGCGATTGAATAGCATTCGTTGGATCGGGAGGTCATTGCCTAACGATCTTCCGTAACGTACGTCCGC
>JASLXW010000244.1:0-2246 GCA_030740135.1 Nitrospinota bacterium | reverse complement strand
ATTCCGGAAATGTAAAAATATAAGATTTGACCCCAATCCGTTCGCTGGTGCTCATGATTTCGCTACATGAAGAGATTACGCGCTGAGCGGTTGGTGAGAAATGCGGGCTAATAGCGCAAGAAAACTGGCCCATTGGCCGAATGCCGGAGCCTTCCGCAGGAAGGCGGGCATCCGGCCAAAGATCAAAGCCTCGCGGGCCACAGCCGATCGCCACAGCCATTAAGCCCCCCACCCCCAGCAATGGCCCGGCTTTGCCGGGCCGCAAAAAGTTTTCCGGGGGGGTTCCCAACCCCTGGGAGGGGTCCAGGGGGGGCGGTTTTCAAAAAGCGCCCCCCTGGAAGAAGTTGTCCATATATCTTGCGCTCCCATCAATAACGCACAAACAGTGGGCGCACCGCCTCACTTCATATAAGACCCGCCGTCCACCATGAGCGTCTGGCCGGCGATGAAGTCGGCCCCCCCGGACAGGAAGAACACGATGGCCCCCACCAGGTCGTCCGGCGTCTCGCTTCGGGGGATCGCGCGGGTATGGAGCATGTGCGCCTCTTCCTCGTCGAGCTCAGCCTCCCGGGCCGCCTGGAGGCTTTCGCTTCGCGTCAGCCCGGGGCCCACGCAGTTCACGCAGATGCCGTCCTTCCCCATCGACCGGGCCAGGACGCGGGTGAGCGTCACCACCGCGCCCTTGGACACGGTGTAGTGGGCGAAGTTGGGGTTGCCTTTGAAGGGCGTGCCGGACGCGATGTTCACGATCTTCCCGGACCCTTGGGCTTTCATGTAAGGGTAGACCGCCTTCGAGGCCAGCCAGACGCCCTTGACGTTGACGGCCATGACGGCGTCCCACTCCTCGACGGTGATCTCATCGAACGGGCAATACCGGATATCGGCGAAGATCGCGGCGTTGTTCACCAGGCCGTCGATTCGGCCGAACCGGGAGTGGACGGCCTCGGCCAAGGCCTCGACGCTCTTCTCGTCCGATACATCCGCGCGGACGTACGTCGCTTCTCCGCCCGCCTTGCGGATCTCCTCGACCGTCTCCTCGCCGTCCAGGATATCCGAGACGGCGACCCTGCCACCCGCCTCGGCGATGCCTTGGGCGTAGACCTTCCCGATCCCCCGCGCCGCGCCGGTGACGATGACCGCTTTATCTTGAAGCAGCATGCCTCAACGCCCTTTCAGCCCGCTCGGAGAGTCCTTCCAACCCTTGCAAATGGCGGAAATTGTTACTGATCCTAGCGTTACGAAGATTCAGTATTATGATGATTATAGCGGAATGTGTGGCTGTGTGTACTTCCAATGGAAGGGCGAAGAGCGGCGTCGGCAACGGCCCGGAACGGGAAGCCAACCGGCTCAAGACCAAGCCCAACGACAAAAGGCCCCGTGTGCGCATCGGGGCGGGTCTTCAGCCGGTTGGCTCTGTCCATACCCACTCGAAAAAAACCGTGGGAGGGTTGGATAAAATCAGACCCGATTTTCCCCGAAAACACGCGTATTAAAGGGCATCCCGCGGCCTTCTTTCACGGTCCTTCTCCGCGGCCCATGGTCCGCAGGGTTTCCCGGATGCACCGGAAATCGTAGAGAAAGAGCATCCAAACATCACCCTTTTTGATGAGGTGGAGGTAGTCGGTCTCCAGTTGCCTTCTGATGTTCGCGTCGGATCGGCCCTTGTGGCCTTGAACCGGGCCCGCCCACCCGCCGATCAACTCTTTCTTGGCGGACCATCCTTTTTTCAACAATTCGTCATACGCTTCCTGTTCGCAGGGCCGGGGCCCCACCAGACTCATCTGCCCGATTACAATGTTCAATATCTGCGGGATTTCATCCAGGTACCACCTGCGGACGTAATGCCCGCACCAAGTGGCGGAACCCTCCGGGGAAGTGGTTCGAAACTTCCACATGCGGAAGGGCCGCCCGGCGCTGACGCGTGGACCCCGGATAAAGAAGGACGCCCGCGCCTGAGGGTTGAAAAGGGCCTCCACACCCATAGCGGCGACGATCAAGAGACAAAAAGGGCTCAGAAGCACCAGAGCGACAAGGGCCATGATGCGATCGGAAATCCATTTGATCCATATTCCGTGGTATCCGGAGAAGAAGGATTATAGTGCTCCCCATTAAGAGCGGGTTTGAAATAAGGGAGAATTGGGGCTGACCGGGCGAGGAGGTCCGCCATGGAGCGGAGACAGTGGGACGGAAGAACCAAGGCCAAGATCGTCCTGGAGGGTCTTGGGGGTCGGCCGCTGGCGGAGGTT
>JASLXW010000243.1:3176-6329 GCA_030740135.1 Nitrospinota bacterium | reverse complement strand
ATCCCCGACAGCAGGCTAGCGTACAATCCGATTCCTGACCAGAACTTCAAAAATCCGTTCCGCCAGGTAACGGTTCCCCCCCGCCGTGAGGTGAACGGCGTCATAGAACATATCCAGGGGAAATCCCCCCGTGAGCGTGGAAGCGTCCGCGACGAGCGCCCCTTCGGACTCGGCCGTGTCATCCACCAGGCGGAGGACCTTTTCATAAAACCGCCGCTCCCAACCCTGTTCGGACGCCGTCGAGCCGGGAAGCAGGTTCTTTCCGGTCATTCCGCGGGGCAGGATCGGCTGCTTCACCAAAAGGACGCGCGCGCCCACCGAGCGGGCCAGGCCAATCATCTCTTCCAGATAGCCGCGGAAGTCCGAAAACCGCACGAAGAATTTGCCGAGCAGAGTGTCCCGATCGGTGAAAAACGTAACCTTTTCAGAAAGGCTGAGAAAAAGGACGCTCCGCTCTTCCAACATCCTTCTCATACGGATGAGGGGACGCCGCCAATCCTTATCGGTTGTGACGAAGTAATGGTTGAACATGTTCATGATGATCAACAGGTCGGGCTTGAGGGGGAGAATCTCCCGCCGAATAAGCGGAACGAGATGCGATGGGGCCTGGCCGGGTATCCCCGCGTTGATCACTTCGAACCGGCCGGGGACCCGCCGGTTGAGCAAGGTTTGGAGCCGCACCGGGTACGCGTCCTCATCGCTATTCAGCGTGCCGAAGGTCGAAGACCCGCCCAGGGCGACGATGCGATAAACGCCCGGCGATTTTTCGCGCCGGAAATCCGAACCCCGGAAACCGATACGGTTCACCGTGACCACCCTGGGACCCGGCTCTTTGAATCTGCGGACACCGGTCATCAGCAGGTGATAGGACACCTTGGGGCGGATTTCATAGGCCAGGACGTGGGGGGGGGGGCTTTTCGGATCCAAGTTCAGACCGTAGAGCAGCCACTCCGCCGCCGACCGGCGCACCAAAGCCAGACGGACCCGCTGTATCCCCTCGGCCAGGAAGATCAGGATCAGCAAAACGATCAGCGAAAAGAAAAGATTCTTTGAAACCCGTCTCAACGTCGGCCGCTCTCCTTTCGCCCCGCCGCGAACCAGATACCGATAAGCAGTCCGACTCCCACAATCCCCAGGCAGATCCAAAATACGGGAGAGATGGATTCGGCCAGTTTTCCTTTGAGAACGGCGGCCGTCCCGTCTGAAAAACGCCCCATCACCTCGGGCCGCATCAGGTCCCGGGGACCGGAGATGGCTTCGGCGATCCCGCTGTGAAGCGGGTCCGCGCCTAGGGCCGCCAGACGACCCATCAACCCCCGGCTCATCACGCCGCCCAGGACTCCGACCGCGACGGCCCCGCCCATTTGCCGGAAGAGGAACGTCGAGGAGGTCACAACCCCCAGACGGGACTTCGGCACACTCGTCTGGACGAGCGTCAGAATCATCGTGAAAATCAACCCCATCCCCACGCCGAGGATGGTCATGGCCGCGCCGACCACCCAGTAGGGGGTTCCGATCCCGATCTGTACAAGAATCCCATACGCCGCGAATTGAAACCCAATGCCCAGGGCAAGCAGCTTCTGTTGTCCCAATCTGTCGAGCAACAGGCTCACGCCGAACGAGCTGGACAGAGCCCACCCGAGGCTCATGGGCATCAAGACGGCCCCGGCGCCGATGGCGGAAGCCCCGATGACGCCCTGATAAAACAGCGGAACAAACGCCACCGCCACAAAAAAACCCGATCCCGTCAAGAAACCCAGGATGCTGGCCGCCGAGAAGTTCCGAATCCGGAACAAAAACAGAGGAAGGATGGGCTCCTCGGCCCTCGATTCGTTCCAGACAAAGAAAGCAAGCAGGAGAACGCCGGCGCAGAGAAGGGCGGCATCCAGCGCGCCGAACGGCCGCGGCTTCCCCTGGCCCGACACCAGCAATATGGCTATCACGCCGCAGAGCAGACTGATCCCCCCGAGAAAATCCGCACGGCCACCCCTGCGCCTCTCACGCATCTTTCCAATCCCGGCCATCACACAAGCCGCCGCGACGAATCCCGTAGGCAGGTTGATATAGAAAATCCACCGCCAGGAGATCTTCGCCACCAGGATGCCGCCGATCAATGGTCCCATAATGGACGCGACGCCCCACACCGCATTCATCACCCCCATCGTTTTGCCCAGCTTTTGGCCGGAGTAGAGGGTCCCCATAATCATGTAGCTGAGGGCCATCAGCGAGCCGCCGCCCACCCCTTGAAGCCCCCGGAAGACAATGAGCTGCGGCATGTTCCGGGACATCCCGCAAAGGGCGGACGCAACCATGAAAGTCCCGATGGCGATGAGGTAAAGCCGGCGGACCCCGTACATGTCGGCCAGCTTGCCGAAGATCGGCGTCGCGACGACCGAGGCCAGGAAAAAACTGGTGAAGGCCCAGTGATAGATCTGGATCCCACCCATCAACCCCACGATGGTCGGCATCGCCGTCCCCATGACGGTGATGTCCAGGGCGGCCAGAAACATCCCCAAGGCCACGCCCAGGACCGCCAGCCGCACGCGGCTTTTGGAGATTGCCGGCGCCCCTCTCCGCTCGCCGCCCGCTTCCATCGCGGGATTCCGTTGGGATTCAGTCAAATCTCAGATCCGGGCATCGTCGAGGAGGGGGAAAGGGGAAAGGAGCGGGCACGGCCCCCGAACCGTGACCCGGACGAACCATAGGACGCCCGTTCCCATTTCTGATCTACACCATAGTCCACAGCGACAAGGTGTCCAGAATTATAGACGGATTCTTGCATCACTGCGACGTGTGTCTTGAATCGCCGCTGCGGGGAAAGACAGGGGCGAAAGGAGAAAACCATGAGTCATCCAGGAACCGTGATCGTCGCCATCCTCGCGCTTTCGATCCTTTACGTCATGATTCCGGTCATGATGACAGCCATCCGCCATTTTCGAGGCGTCCGGCGGCTGAGGTATCCTGAAGCCGGACGGACCGCGGAAGTAGCCATCGACCGCCGGCACGCGGCCCTCACCTCCGTCCTCGGAAAACCTCGACTTCGGGTGAGCCGCTGCACGCTCTGGCCGGAGAGGATGGACTGCCCGCACACCTGCATGAAGAGTCCGCAAAGCCGGTTCAGCAAGGTGTAGCGAACCTCGAATCGGGGGGAGG